>QFQB01000137.1 GCA_003241475.1 Micavibrio aeruginosavorus | reverse complement strand
AAGAGGGCGATACAAATTTTAGGGCTACAAAATATGCCCAATATCGTTGGGCAACCAAAGAGCAATTCTCAGATATATCCTTCTATGTCTATGGAGATAGGCTTGCGATCCTTATTTTTGAAAAGGACGATGTTTATATAAGCGTCATACCTAATAGCAGGGTGGCAAATGCCTACCGGAAACAATTTGATATGGCTTGGAAGATGGCACATGATCCAGATACCCAATAAACATACCAATCCATTAATCCAGCCGGAAAAATCTACTTTTAAAAAAGATATTCTCGATCTTTTTTTAGGTTTGAAAACGGCACATCTCGCATCTCATACTTTTGAGCATGGCGCGGCTTTATGGGAGGATTTTTTTAACACCCCCAGCGATTACTATGTAGTTAAGGATGAAATTAATCTTATAAAAGAAAACGCCGTGGCAATTCGTAAAATTGCCGCAGGCGTTAAAGATGTTATCGATCTAGGTCCGGGCAGCGCGGGCGCGGTTACGAATAAGACGTTACCCATACTTCAAAATTTCTTATTCAGCATAGAAAACTACCATGCGGTCGATGTTTCCCTCGATTATCTCAATAGTGCAAAGAGTATAATTGAATCTGCTTTTCCGGATCTAAATATAAATCTCTTACATAAAAACTTCTTTAGTTTATTACAGCTTCCAATCAATAACCGAAGCATTGCTTTATTGTTTGGTTTAACGCTAAGCAATATGCCCGGAATATACGATAAGGCATCGGGCATCAATTACCTGCGAACTGAAATGGAAGCCTTTCGCAAAATTTTGCCAAAGGGCGCATATTTCCTTTGCTCTTATGATACATGCCAAGACGAAGAAAAAATGATGCGGGCATATGATCACCCAAAGCATGCTCTTTTTATAAAGAACATTACTTCCAAAATTGAATCCGATTTAGTTCCTGACAGTGGATTTAATGCCCATGCATGGCGTTATAATCCCAAATGGGACAAAGAAAATTATATGTTCAAGCACATTCTAACGAGTACAAAATCTATGGATTTCATGTTCGAAGATCGCTTGTTCGCTATACCTGAAAACTACGATATTTTGTCTTATGTAAGCGTAAAATTTCCTGAAGATATTTATCTTAAAATTTTCAGCGAAGCGGGTTTTGAATTAATGGCAGCACCATTTAAAGGCCCGAACGGCGATATAAACATCACCCTCCTTCGCGCTACATAAGCGGCTATAATAAATACTTTCTAGATCCCGCTGTTTATTTCATCAGACTGATTCTTTGCCAAAGAATATCCTGTCTTCTTCACGTTAATGGCCGAGGCATCCAGCGTGTTTTTCAAATGCGCGGCATAATGCTTCTCGATCATCTCGACACTGGTCCGGCAATTTTTGGCGATTTGATAAATATCGGCGCCTTCCAGCAAACGCATACAAATATACGTGTGGCGAAGGCTGTAGGATGTGCGGGCTTTTCCATCCCGGTCTTTTCTTAGTTTTTCTTTATCAAGAATGGATTTGAACATTTTGACATGGCTTCCGGGGAAGACTTTATCCATGGGATGCGGATAGACCGGCTGTCCATCTTTACCCTTGCCCTGTCTGGCGCGTTGCAAAAGCCGCTCATAGGGGCGAACCGCCCCCGCTGTGCTTTTGCAATATCCCACGCCGCGCTTTCCTCGCACCTCGATCACGAGGATGCGCTCACCCGTTGCTGCATCTTCGACTATCTCTATGTCTCGATGCTGCAAATTCTTCGCCTCATCTGGGCGAAGTCCCGTATTACCCATGAACAAAACATAGTCGTGCAATTGTTCTGCCGGCCATTTGAATTGCGGCAGGGCATCTTTTGCATTTTTCCGCGTGGCTTCATAAAGCTGCTTGTATTCTTTTGGGCTGAACCAAGCGCGATGCGATACTTTTCCCGAAAGTTTGAAGGGTTTGGATGTGTCGGGAATGCTCTCAAGCCATTCGTGGCGAAGGGCTGTTTTTAAAACCTGATTCAAGGTCACTATTTCATTGTGCAAGGTTTTCGGCGCGGGGAGCGCGCCTTCTTTAAATGTCCTGTTATCTTGTGCATTGGGATTCTTTTCTTTTAGTGGAGTCATACGGAATACGCGGTATTCCTGCACCTTGCTACCTGTGACTTTGGAGATAGGCAGATCACCAAAGAAAGGCAGCAGGTGAACGCGCAAACGGCCTATATGCCCTTTGACCCATAAAGGGCTGCGCTGACCTTCGGTGATGGTCGAGTATTCTTTGATGAATTGATCCGCTACCTCGCGGAACGTCTTCTCTGTCTTCTGGGGTATTTCGAGCGTCCCTACGGTGGCTTTGCCGCGCAGCTCAAAATACCATTCTTCGGCCGCAAGGATGGCCGCATTGAGAAGTTTCTCTTTTGTGGAGGCGCGGTGGTTGCGTCCGCGCCAGTAAGCGGCGCATTGCCAGAACTGGCTATCATCGCGCCGGTATACATAGGCTTTACCGCCTAAAACGGGGTGTGTTTGGGATGAGTCCATGGCAAGCTCCTTAACGGTTTAAAACGTGTAAGTACCGTGTAAGTCGTATTATGCCGGATTATGTTTAACGAATAATTTACAACACATTGAAATTATTCGGAAGATTGGTTGCGGGAAGAGGATTTGAACCTCTGACCTTCAGGTTATGAGCCTGACGAGCTACCGGGCTGCTCCATCCCGCGACACTGGAAATCCCTAAGTCCGGTAAGAATTAGGTTCGTGTTTATAGGCCGCAAGTTACCCTATTGCAATGGTAAAATAGGCCGGCTTCCATAAATAGTTGATACAATATGAAAACATAAAGCCTTAACGGCCTAAATCGGTGAAATCAGGCCGCTTTGCTTTCCGCCTTGTAACGCTCAACCCCTTCAAGGATCAGCTTTTTGGCCTCTTCCGCATCGCCCCAACGGATAACCTTGACCCATTTGTTTTTCTCGAGATCTTTGTAATGCTCAAAGAAATGCTCGATTTGCTCGCGCAAAATGGGGCGAATGTCGGTATAATTTTCAACATTGTCGTGATAGGGGAAAAGCTTGGCCACAGGCACAGCGATGATTTTTTCATCCATACCGCTTTCGTCTTCCATCAGGATAACGCCAACGGGACGGGAGCGCAAAACAGCGCCCGGCATAACCGGAACGGCGCCAAGCACAAGCACGTCAACAGGGTCGCCGTCGCCCGAAAGCGTGTGCGGAATAAAACCGTAATTGCCGGGATAACGCATGGCTGTGTGCAAAAAGCGGTCCACGAAAATAAAACCGGAATCCTTGTCCATTTCGTATTTAACCGGATCGCCACCGCGCGGATTTTCGATCAGGACATTCACATCCTCAGGTACGCTTTTACCGGTCGGGATATCTTTCAGGGACATTGGCACTAAACTCCTTGTTGCGTTGCGGCGAAACTATAAGGATTTAAAGGAAAAAAGCTAGAAAAAACTGGCTCTGGACGGCCCCTAAGCTAGCTTTTATAAGGTAAATATGACTGTTTATTTCGGGAACGGGTCCGGTAACCTCTATGCCGATAGGCGCTATGAGTGGGCGCTTTCCTTGCTGGAGGGAGGCGAATGGGCGAATGCAGCAGACCTTCTCAAGCAGGGGTTGGAACTGGCCCCGGCATGGCCGCCCATGCATTTTTATTACGGCGAAGCCTGTCGCCTGCTGGGCCGCCTTGAAGACGCACAGAGGGCCTTCGACGCCTACTTGCAGCTGGATGCCGAAGACATTATGGGAGCAATGCTGAAAATATCGCTTATGACCGATAACACAGCATCGCCCGCCGCCCTGCCCGACGCCTATATTCGCTCTCTCTTCGATCAATACGCCCCTGCATTTGAAACGGCATTGGTGAAAAAGCTTTCCTACCGTGCGCCGGATCTCGTTGCCGAAGCGGTCAGAACGATGTCCCAAGGCCCCTTTTCTCACATTCTCGATCTTGGATGCGGCACGGGCTTGGCCGCAGAAAAATTCGTAAGCCATGCAGAAAAAATCACGGGCGTCGACATATCTCCGGGCATGATCGAAATCGCCAAGAGCAAAAACATCTATACTGATCTTGTGGTTGCAAAGATTGAGAGCTATTTAGAATCCTGCGCCGCGTATTTTGATCTCGCACTCAGTGCGGATGTTTTTGTCTACATCGGCGCATTGGATGATATTTTTGCCCGCCTGTCGAAACGTCTTACAGACAAAGCCTTGTTTGCTTTTACGGTTCAATCTCTTGAAAACAATACTACCCCGTGGGCTCTTGGCGACGACCACCGCTATGCCCACTCCTTAGACTATCTATCCGCCATTGCCGACATCACAGATATGCCCATGGTTTCAACAACCTCTTGCGATCTGC
>QFQB01000136.1 GCA_003241475.1 Micavibrio aeruginosavorus | reverse complement strand
AATAATGAGCGCCGGGCCAAAAGGAAAAGCTTGATCCGGATGGTTTTTCAGGCCCAATAAAGCGGTTGCGATCCCGAGCGCGCCGGAAACCGCCAAAAATGAAGGAAGAGCCTGCAGGCCTATAAAAAGCCCCGCAGAAGGCAGAAATTTTAAATCGCCCCGCCCCAGAGCCTGCCTTTTTTTCCAAAAACCTATGATTTTCGAGAACAGCCACAAACACGTTGTGAGCAAAACCGCTGCCATAACGCGATCCAAAGCCATTGAAGAATCCCACCCTGACTCATATTCCAAAAGCAGAATATGAGCGACTGCCAAAATAAAAAGAGCGAGATTAAGCTCATCCGGCAAAATCATATGCTCCCAATCGATCATCAGAGCGGCGAACAAGAAAGGCACAGCCAACAGCACAGGCAACATAGACCATAAGAGGCCAAACGCATAAAAAAGCGTGATAACAAGAAGCATCACGCAAAGCTCAGTTAAAGGATAGCGTGCGGAGATTTTGGCACCGCAATGACGACAATGCCCTCTGGAAAATATCCACGAAAACAAGGGAATCAAATCAAAGCTACGAAGCGTTGCCGAACAGGACGGGCATTGAGAGCGGCTGAATTCCCGCTCCCCCAATATCCATGGGATATCGCGCGGGATGCGGTAAATCAAGGCTGTAGCGAAACTCCCCAGACAAAGTCCGAAGAGCGCCACTAACACATAGAGGTATAATAGAAAAACGGTATCGCCCATTAAACCTTGCGACGCAAAACAACCAAACGGTCATAAATTTGCGCACGCGGCAACTCGCTGGCCGAATCCCCGTACGAGGCATCCATCTGCAAGGCTTGCTCGTAGAGTTTTATGGCTTTGGAGGCATTGCCTTCGTGATCCGTCACAATCGCCATATTGTATACATGGGACGCATTGCGCGGGTCCATGCTTGAAGCAATTTCAAGATAACGAATTGCATCATCATAATTTTTCATCTCTGCATTGATCAAGCCGATCTGCGCAGGAATGCCGGGGTTTGTTGGATACTTGCTACGCAATTCCATCAGTTTTTTCAACGTCACCGAAGGATACTGGTCTTTCATGATCCCCATCAGGTTGACGACCGCATCTGAATTTCTAGGCTCAATCTTCAAGAGATCTTCGTAGGTGTTGGCGGCGGATTCACGGAACCCCGCACCTTGCTGAGCCACAGCAAGCCCCATAAGAATGCGCGGGTCTTTGTGATTTTTCTTGTAGAGTTTTTCAAACATTTCCATCGCAGCGGCATAGCGTCCGAGCTTTAAAGCGCGAGTAGCCGCAACATACTGAGCCTCATACGATGTTGCGCCGGCATTTTTTTCGACGATGACGTATTTTTGTCCCGGCTCCAGTGCCGGATCGATTTTACGGGGACCTACCGCGCCAGCCGCCGCCAGATCCTTGTCCGGCACAATGGCATTGGCATCGTAATACGTGCCTGAATGTTTTTGCTGAACGCCGGAATCACCCATAACATTGGTACCTGATACCGCACCACTTGCACCTTGCGGCACAGGCGTCAAACCGGCCTGCGGCGGTGTTGTCGGAACTGCAGTTCCGGTCGTCGCCGGGGAAGCTGGAGCAACCGCAGGAGTTTCTTCTGCCGGCGCTACGCTTATGGGTTGCGGTGGAAATTCATCAATCGGGGCTGGCTGAGTAGTGGGCGCAGGTGTCGAGGGTGCGCCTACCGCACTAACGGTATCCCCCGTTGCCATCGCAGGAGCAGGCGAAAGAACGCAAACCCCTGCCGCCAAAAGGGAGAAACCGGCCAGTAAAATGTGTTTTTCAATTTTTTTCATGAATGACTGCGAACTGCAAAAGGGGTGAAACGTATGAATTTCAGGTTTGATTCTATCAAAAAAACCCCTGAAAGGGAATTCACAATCGTTACTTTAGGCCGCTTTGGTTTGATCGAGTCCCGCCAACGCCAAAAAAGCGCGCTCAAGATACGGCTCTCCCGTTTGCTTCAGCAGATCCGAAGGCTTTCCGATAAACATGATTCGCCCGCCGTGCAAAACAGCAATCCGGTCGCAAAGCTCTTCAAGATCTGCAAGAATGTGAGAACTCAGGAATACGGTGCGCCCCTTGGCTTTTGCATCAACAAGCACTTTTTTCACCTGCGCCCGCGCCAAAGGATCGAGACCGCTCATAGGCTCATCAAGAATCATGAGCGGCGAGCCTGTCATAAAGGTCGCCATCAGTCCGAGCTTCTGGCGCATCCCCTTGGAATAGCTTTGCGCCCGCTTGGAAAGATATTCTTTTTTCAATCCCAATTGCTCGGCCATCTCATCCGCCTGCGCTTTTTCCAGCTTACGCCCATAAAGCGAAAGGGTAAACGCAATGAATTCATAAGCATTGAGAAACCATGCGGGATCAAACCGCTCAGGGAGATAGGCTATCTGACTCTTGGCGGCATCGGTGCCCGCCTTCGCTCCCGAAACGGCGATCTCGCCGCGCGAGGCGTCTTTCAGGCCCAAAATGGTTTTGATAAGCGTCGTTTTACCTGCACCGTTCAAACCGACAAGACCATAGGTTTCTCCGGGTAAAACAGACAAAGTAATATCGTTGATAACATCCCCTGCTCCGTAACCTGCATAGACGGCGGCAATATCTAGGGCCGGATCATGCTTCATGGGATCAGCCGGGCAGAAACAAGCGCGTATCCAGATTGAAGCGCTGATGCGAACGCAACCGGATCGGGAAAATCTGGTTGGTAGAAGCATCGAACCATTCAAGCTCGATATAATCCTTGAATACTTTCAAATCCATGACTTCGTCAGGGATGGCCGTCGGGGAAACGCGCATGTCGTTGAGCCAGATGGTCCAGTCTTTTTTACCGACATACACAATGCCGCCCAGCGTAATATCGCGAGGTCCCGAGGCCGCAAGACCGTCTTCCGTCACAGGATCGCGCGTGGTCAGGCCCCGGCGCGCATCAAGAACGAGATCGTGCTCCCACACTGTAAAGAACAATGAAGGAATCATATTCACATTCACATTCGGACTTTGAAACGACAATTGGTCGCTGATTTCCTTTTCAATCGGCGTCATCGGAACTTGCGGCGCGTTTTGCGAAGGCACGGCAGCAATAATCTGACCATCAGACGCTTTCACAGACGGCGATGCGGGGACCGCAGGCGCGACGACTGCCGCTTGATTGGGCTGCGGCGATGCCGGCGGCGCGTTTTGCGCCAGAACGGTATAAGATCCGGCAGTCAACGCTATCGTGCAGACGGACGAGAGGATTACACGCTTCATTGAGCACCTCCCGTCGCAGGCACGACGCTCGGATCGGCGGGCGTATTGATATTCTGCGGAGATATCTGGTCTTTGCGCGCCATGGTACGCCAGTCCAATTCCATTTTTGCGCTAACGATTTCCGGCGGATTGCCCGTACCGATCTGCTTTAACAAGGCCGGCGTTATCTCCGCCTTGCGTTCTATGTTGAGGCTATTGATCGTGATATGTCCGGGGAAACCATAGTTGAGGTAATAGATAAAACGATAGATATCGAGATCATCGACCGCCGACAGCTCAACCGTAATCGGGCTTTCCATGAGCACATAGCCCGTTTCTGCGGCGGCCTCATCGGTTAGAATGTTCGCGGCCTTGATTTCATAGCGGGCAGAGATGATCTTGGACAATCTTTGCATGGTATCGAAACGCTGACGCGCCAGCACGCGATCCTGATCATTAAAGAACCCCATGCGGGATATGACGTCGAAGTATCCCTGCTGTTTTTGGAACAGCGTAAAATCGGCGCGCATCTTATCGACTTCGCTTTGCAATTGGGTCGTTTCAGAAAGCATCGCGTTTAACTTCTGTTCGCTTTCCTGCTGTTTAGGCTTGAATATAAATTCACCCGATAAGAAAAGTCCCGCCAGCAAAACAACCAGAAGGGTGAGGAAAATTGTGCGCTTAAGCCCTATTTTCGCAATCATAGCATCGCCCCTCGGATCATGATCTGCGCTTCATAGTCTTGCTTTTCCTTGTCTTTATTAACCGCACTTGTCGCTTCGCCGACAAAGTTTCCGGTATAGCTCATATCTGCAACCTGCTTAATGATATTAACCTGATGGCCAGGAAGGTTCGCCTGCAGACGCTTTTCTAAATTGGCAATAATCTCAACGCCTTTTTCGGGCGCAAGTTCGGCGGGAAGTATCAAGCGGACGACTACCTCGTATTGCTTGATCGGTTCAGGAGCATTCGGATCTTGCGACGTTTCGGAAGCCGGGTCCAGCGACGTGGCCACGACGACCGGGCGAACATCCAGCGATGTAATATGAAGATCAGGCCCCAAAGAGCGACCGATCATGTCGAATACGCTAAGAGGCTTCATGCCTCGTTTTTCGAGCTTGTCGTATATCTTAGTCGAGTTTTCAATCAGGAGAAAATCAATCCCAGCTGATTTTTTCTTTTCGATT
>QFQB01000030.1 GCA_003241475.1 Micavibrio aeruginosavorus | reverse complement strand
AACGAGCAGTTCTTGGCCGTCGATCGTGATTTCCGTACCTGCCCATTTGGAAATAAGAACGCGGTCGCCTTCTTTCACATCCAGTTTCAAGCGCTCGTCGCCGTCTTCATTGTAAGCACCGGGGCCGACAGCGATTACTTCGGCTTCCATCGGTTTTTCCTTGGCCGTGTCAGGGATGATGATCCCGCCAGCGGTTTTGCCTTCTGACTCAACGCGTTTTAGCAGTACGCGGTCATGCAAAGGACGAAATTTCATAGGCTTTATCTCCTAAAAAGTTTTGCTTTTCAACAACTTGCCAACATCCCACCATGGGCCCATTAGCACTCACATCAAGTGAGTGCCAGAGATATAGAACGTCCCATCCAAAATGGCAAGTTTTGCCTGCAGTAAAAGGCCCCAATTATTGACAGAACACACCCACCCCTCTACAGATGGACTATGCAAAATCAAATCACCGACACTTTTAACTATCAAATTGTCACCTACGCCCGTTTGTTCTTTGACCATGAGGAATTGGGAAGCGACCTGATGGGCGACCCAGCTGATTATGAAGAGAAAACCTTTTCTGAGTTGGGGGTCGCCGATATTGATGCGCTTCATGAATATGTCCGTGCCGACAAAACATTGAATGCCTACGAAGTTTTTCAAGTTTATCAAACTACGATCAACGGACATGGATTAGTCAGTGCAAAAATCCCCGTCGGCGGCAAAGCATATTTCTGTCCATTTAAAATGGCGGATGACATGAAAATTATTCCCCCAAGCGAGTTTGTAAAACCACTCGAAGAACAAGCATCGATACCTTACGTGGAAAAACATCCCGAACTGAAAGGTCGCGCTCTGGTTTTGCCCGGAATGAGCTATCAGCTTCTTGAAGAAAACGACCGTGTTTACGACCGCGCCACTGGTGCTTGCGTCTGGAAAACGGACCCGACAAAACCAGCTCTGGAACCTGCCGCCCCATCTGCTTAACAAAAGATTAATAAAATTTGTGCTACACTGGACCCTTGTTGAAAGGAGCCAGAATGGCAGATTTCGGACGACAGTTTTCAGACCATTACCGCCTGACCACGGCGCAAATCTATTACCATCTTCCCGACTATCCCAAATTTTTACAGGAATTCATCTGGCAGGATTACGACCTCGCCCCGAAATTCCCGCAACTTCACGGCTTCCTTGGCTTCTGGATTCAGGAAATCGAAGGCAAGCTCCATTCCGTTTATGTTGCGCACCAAAAAATCATTACACCATCCGATGCGCAGTTTTTTGATTTCGAAGCGACCATTCAATAATCATGTAAAGACTGCTATGATCCGGTGATGATCCTTCACCGCAAGATTTTCTACGCCGTCCGCCACGGGCAAACGCATGACAATGCCGCACACGTCATTTCCGGCGGCGGGCGCGATCCGGACCTCACCGATTTCGGCCGTGAACAAGCGCAAAAAGCCGCACAAACTTTTGCCCTGCTCTCCCCCGTTCCCACACGCATCATTGCCAGCACGCTCAAGCGCACACATCAAACAGCTTCCCTGATCGCGCCGCATATTCCGCATGAGATCGATGCAAGACTTAACGAGCGTTATCTTGGGGAACTGGACGGGCTTATCAGCGAACAAGAACAGATCAAACGCGGCACATTGCCCGGTGAAGAAAATGTGGCCGATCAAGCCGCCCGTGTGATTGGTGCGCTTAACGACCACTTGCAACACGATGCTGTTGCGCTGTTTGTTGCGCATGGCGGCACGCTACGCCGAATTTTGGAAGCCGCAAATCTGAAAGGGAAAGTCGAAGCGCACAATGCCGTGATCTACGGCTTTGCCCCCGAAGGAACGGCGGACTGGCGGGTTTTCGCCGCCAGCGCCGAGCAGAAAATTATTTCGGAATAATAACCGTGTCCACCACATGGACGACGCCGTTCGACTGATACGCATCCGTCGTCGTCAGGCGCGATCTGTTGCCATTGTCGTCAATGATCGTCAGGACGCCATTGCGGCCCGCCGTGATGCGCAAGGAATCACCGGCCAGCGTCTGATAGGTTGCCGTACCGCGGCCCGCCGCGATGTCGGCACGGATAGAGGCCGCATCATGCACGCCCGGCACGATGTGATAATTCATCAGTTTCGTCAGCTTGGCGCGATTGGCGGGCGTCATTAGGATGTTGAATGCGTTTTTAGGTAGCTTTCTAAAAGCGGCATCATCCGGCGCGAACAGCGTAATCGGCAGCGGCGTTGCAAAAGAAGCAGATTGTACGCCCGTCGCCGTTGCAACATTCAAAAGCGTCGAAAAGGTTTTCGCGCCAGAGATATTCGCGGCGATCGTTTGCGACGGCAACATCTGAACGCCAGCCACCATCTTTGCAGGCTTGCCGGCATTGATTGCGGCGGCAGTCGGCGTACCGGCAGCAGGCGCAATGGCGGCTACGCGCGCGGCATCATCGCCGGCAACCGGCATTTTTCCGGCGAGCGCCATTTGCTTGGCGTACATCGTGCCGGAATCGCCCAAAGAAGCCGGCGCGGCATAGCTTGTGGAAACGGAAACAGGCGCGACGGGCGGATTGGGCATCTTGGCGACATTCGCGGGTAGCGGCGTGGGCTGCAGCGAAACAGGCTCGGCCGATGCTTGCGGCGCGGGAGGCGCGACAGGTTTTGGCGCAGTAGCCGCAGGCGTTGCAGGAACGGCAGGCGCCTGCACTTGCGTTGCCGGAACCTGCGTTCTGGCTTGCGGTTGAATATCAGCCAGCGCCGATGCTGGGCTTGCCAGCAACAATGATGCGGCAGACGCCGCGAGAAGAAGATGTACTTTCATTTTATATCCTTTACGCATGGACAACGATCCAAGCCCCAATGGGTTCATTTCTTTATGACATTAATTTCTATGAAAACTAATCGGTCTTGCGGTCCGGCGCAAGGGATGACTTTACGAAAATAATATATTATATGTTTCTTATGACCCAGACGCCCCCTCTTTCCCTCATCCAGACCCTCTCCCGCGGCATCAAAGGCAAATGCCCCCATTGCGGCGAGGGCAGGCTTTTTCGCAAATGGCTGAAAGTCATCGACCGCTGCGAGGTTTGCGGCGAAGAATTCCACCATCACCGCGCCGATGACTTCCCCGCCTACATCGTGGTCGCCATTCTGGGACATGTCATGGTGACGTTCGCCTTGCTGCTTGAAGACCTTTACGCGCCGCCGTTCTGGGTGCATCTGGCCACGACATTGCCGCTCACGTTTCTGCTGGCGGTTGCCTTGTTGCAACCCGCCAAAGGCGCCGTCGTCGCCGTTCAGTGGCGCATGGGCCTGCATGGTTTTGCGGCCTCCAAGCGCTTGCGCGACGGCGCGCCGCACGACGCCGTTTAAAAAAGTTCCCTTCTTAACGAAAAATATCGCGGGTTTACTCGGCGTTTTTCCGTTCTAGGTTTGGTTCATCTTTCAACCCAACGAGGAGATGAACCATGAAAAAACTTATGTTGATGACAGTAATGATGACGGCCATAGCCGCCCCTGCCGCGATGGCCGAAGGTACGCACAAAGACGGCGGCATGTGGTTTTCCAAAGTCGATGCCAATGGCGATGGTCTGATCAGCCAAGCAGAGCATGAAAAAGCCAGCGCCGAAAAATTCGCGAAAATGGATGCCAACAAAGACGGCAATATTTCCAAGGAAGAAGCCATGGCCGCAAAAAGCGCCATGAAGGAAAAAATCAGAACGAAGGTTCAGGAAAAAACAACGACCACGACGCAATAAGCATTATGCTGTCCATGCGGGGATTTCTCTCTCCCTCGCGAGGATCGTTCCTAAAAAAAACCGGTACGAAGAATCGTACCGGTTTTTTATTATAGATCGGGCTTCCAAAGATCGGGTTTGGCCGCCCCCCACCTTGCAGGACCGCCGGATTCGCGTTCAACCACACGCGGAGGCTCGCTTTGAGCCTGAAAGATCTCGCCAACCGTGCGCTGAACATTGTTCACCGCGTTGATACGGCGAGGGTCGATCAGTCGTAACTGTGCTAGCTTTGGTTCCGCAGAAGATTTCATTTTTATTACACTATTAATATCTTCCATTTTGTCTGGGCCGAAAACCCAGCGGATCATTGACACGACATGGCCATACTTAATATCAACCCCATGATCATCATAGAGACGCTTGCAAACATCGAGACTGATATCGTGCATCTTTACAACCCACTCTTTTTGCAAAGACTCTTGTACATAATCGGGAATCGCTAAAATCGGCTTTCTAACGCTATCCTGAATAAGCTCCGGAAAAGAAAATATGAAATCGACAACTTGTTCCGGTTCCAATTCGTGGGCTTTGGCTACTTGAACAATATCCTTGCAAAGATTGCCCGATACGCTGTTCAAACCGGCAGCAACGTTTGTCGCTTTTTCAGGACTTATATCAGAGCAGGGCACCAAAAATTCTGGTCTGTCTATGATAATATGTTCTATTGTCGGTTTCGGCTTTATTTCTCTTTGCGGCTTTGGTTCTAGTATCGGTTTTTCTTTTAAACGACTTACCTGTAAATATTTATTGATAAATCTTGAAAGACGCTCAGGATCTTCCAAACCATATTCCATCGCAATCTCGTTACGCTTTTCAAGATTGCTCTTTGCGGCATACACATCATCAACAAGCTTTGCCACAAGCTCTGCTTGCCGGTCTTTGAATTGCGTGATCTCATTGCTTGACGCAAATGTCAGAAAATAATCTTTATCTCGTCCAGCAGAGAATTTAACTCTGTCTTTGCCGCGCTCGATATCCTTCAACCATTTTTCGGCATTGCCTTCCAAATAGGCCTCAAGCGGTTCGTCGTTTCTACTGCGCACCTTGATACGTCTTGCATCGATTGCGTTAGCGATATACCAGATCAACTCGCCCTCAAGACGGTTAAAATTGTAATCATTCTGACGTGCGCAATAATCCCAGAAGGGTTTCGAAGCGTCGTTATTTTCCCCGGGCAATCTGGCAATACGGCGAGAGGCCAAAGACAAAACGACATCGATATCGCTTTGAACGAGGGACGCGCGTCTAGGATAATAGCCAGCATAGAAAATGCTTTCTATGTATCGTCTTGCGGCTGCAGGGAATAATTTTGACATGGCCGCTTTATAGGCAAGGCCTAAACTTATGTCAATAAATTAGGGTTCAGACCCCGGGGCGAGGGTCACTTTGAGCCCGTCCAGTTCTTCGGACATTAATATCTGGCAGGACAGGCGGGAATTGTCTTCCACGCCAAAAGCCAGATCGAGCGCCTCCTGTTCATCATCCCGCATGGGATAGAGCTTGGGAACCCACGCCGGATCGACATACACATGACAGGTGGCGCAGGCGCAGCATCCTCCGCATTCGGCCTTGATGGGCAAGCCGTAGTCCTTGATGATTTCCATCACGCGCCAGCCTTCGATGCCTTCCAGTTCATGCTCCTTGCCGTCCTGATCCGTGACAAAAATCTTCATGGAATTAAACGATCCGGTTGGTGCGTGATGCGGGTGTCATCAAGGTACGCAAGGCAAAGGTAATGCCGGCCACCGCAACCAGGCTTTTAAGCGTGTCGACGAAAGCGGACAAAGCGTTGTTCAAGACATTCCCGACCCCGGCGCCCATTCCCGCTACGATGGGTGCGCCAAACAATTCCCAAACGATCTTCAAGGCCATAATAAACGGCGCGAAACAGAGCAACCAGATAGCAATCATCTGCAATGTCGGCATGGCGCCGCGCACAGCACGCATATAATCACGCATGCTCATGTTCAGCGAAAACGGAATGTTCAGCCAGAAAAGACGAAAGCCCCAAAACATGAAAATAATCAAAAAGAATGACAGCATGACTATATCTGCCGGAATTGTGACAGGCTCGCTGGCACCTGTGTCCACAACATAGGGTGCCATAGTGCGGCCTATAAACTCATTGAGCAAGCCAAGCGCCATATTGATAAGAACGTAAACAATCAAAAATGAATTATTCGAAATGTTATTAACGAAATCCCGGTCAGGGAAGGCGGAGAGAGGGGGCGCTAATGAACGAAGAGACACTGACAAAACGTCGATTGAACTGACAAGGGCTTGCAGCGTTGCGGCTCTTAAAGAAAATACTGGGGGTCTGAGGGGTCAGTTGGATAGGAAATCTATATCGTCGAAGATGCTTCATCTTTAGATGAAGGAAGGCTCAGTGGCGTCGACATGAAAAGAGCAGCCCCTGAGTCAAGACCCCTTTACCCGACGCTGCAGCGATTAGGGCCCAAACACAACCATTCTATCAATTTTGTCAGCGATTAAAAAATAAACATTGAAGTACAAACACAAATGTAGGCACAAAACGACCCCACAACGATGACGAGAACGACAACGAGGACGAAGACAATGCGTACGAAAAATCCACCCTAAATATCGTCGATTCATAATGGCATGTTATGATGTGGGAAATTCGTTATGGGTTTGCAGATGGCCAATCCTCCGTTGTTACTGTTAAATCGATTGTCTTGTAACACTAGCATTTTATTGAGTGCGATACACCGTCGCTGAGGGTGATTCCATTCGTTCGAATGCGTTTTGATCTGCAGCGGTAACATTTCCATCAGAATTCTTCGTTCAAAGAACAACATTCGGGGTATTCTGTCCCTCAACCGCACTCCGAGATGAGATCGGCGCGTATTAACGACGTATTAATTGCAAGGCACTTGTGTTATTTCATGATTGTTTAAAAATTGATGCAGACAATCCATTGGCTGTCGGGAGGGCGTTTATTGAATAAACAAATCCAATGATGAACACAATCGCATTGCAATCGCAATCGCATTCGAGTGACTGATGAGGGCAAGTGTATCAAATATCGATTTTCGCCATTCTTTTCGGGTGTTTGCTCTGATGAATCGCAGCGAATTGAAAACATATTGCTTTGTAATTGCGTAGAGAAGGGATGGCTCATCGCTTTTTTCGTTCTTTTTTTTTGATATTATATCGCATTTTAATGAATGCTTTGAGGTTTCGCTTTGCGCAGAGTCGGTTCTATTTGGGAATGAGTCGGGGAATTGATTTGTGATATTCAAGTGGCTCTTCCGCCATATTCAAGCATTTAATTTGCGGCGACTGGACACATCCGATGAGAGTTTGGGGGCTTCCGTCATTGTGATCATTAATCAATCTCGTTCGCTCAACATTGCTTAGCCATTTTGATCAGAGAAGCCTCTATGAATAGGTGAACTCTGGTCGGATGGAAAAACCGATTCACGAAACTTCTTTACCGTCTCACTTCCAGCTAAAGGGTCAAGCAATAATCGAAGAGCGAACCATTCTTCACACACCTTTCAACATTGTCAAAATCGATTGATGTTTAATAAAATCGAAAGGAAGTGCAACGCGAGAGAGCCATCTTGAAAAGTATCGACATTTCTTCGGCAATTATCGAATCAATAAATGAATTGAAACATTCCCTATCCAGGAAAACTTCGATTGGTTTAAAAAAGAAAACAAATGAAATGCCATCCCCAATCAACCCTTCGACTGTTCATTTGAATGGATCTCACATTCACATTTCACATTCATCGCAACTCCTGTTTATGAAAAAGTAATCATTTCGAAACTTCCGGGGCGTTTAAAAAAAACGATGGCGTTCGTTAAATAATTCATGGTTCATTTGCAATCCTCGAATAGACCCCCGTCTTCCTTACCGCGCGCCTCGAGAGAGATGAAATACTGATGATTCGCTTTCAAATGGACCTCACCGAGTCATCAATCACAAATAGACTCAGAAGCGAAACGAACCCCGTCGCTAACCCACCCGCAAAAGGGACAATCAAATACCGTCGTTCCGGCGGTGATGTGCAATTACGAATGTTCCGTGTCCGCTATTTCCGATAGACAATTTATGGTTATTTACCCTCAAATTAGCGTACACGCATTTTGAAACAATAAAAACAAGGACAAGAAGAGAAGAAGAAAAGGACAAACAACTCGAATGGAATCGGGAACCACAGGTCACCGGTCGATTTGAACCACAAAACGGATAACCTCTGTAGAGAGTCCACTGCAAGTGAACTGTCATTATAGTCGGCGTTATTAATTTAACCATTGTTCGACTGTTGCACTGCATCGATATCGATGCGGTGCGGTACGATGACGCGAAACAGGAACCAATTTAAATGCACGTGTGTTTTGTTTGTGCTTTATGGTTCACCCCACGACGGTGCGACACGAACGGAAAGGGGCCACTTTGGAAATAATCATCAAATGTCATTCGTAGATTTATGGATAACATAATTTTCCGCACGGTGTTTGTTGCATGCGATGCCGCAACGTTGGAACGTGAACACGTTCACGTTTAAATATTTAACTGATAAATGATCTAACCGGTGGACTAGTGGCGAGAGATATGTAGACCATGTCAAATGAACTCTTCCGTTGGAAGTCTGTCAATGAATCGCACTCACTTTTGCATCTCAAGTAGGTTTTCTTGGGCGGAATTTTGTGGCAAGGCTTATGCAATCCGCTGATTCCCACATCGGCACCGTTCTTGTCCTTCCGAACCATTTCGCCCAGGAATGTGATGTAGCTGATTGCCAGCTTCAATGTGTCAACTTTGCTCAGCTTCTTCTCGTACGGCAGCGTCGGAATGTGCGATCTGAGGCCTTCGAAAGCCTCGTTGATATTTTGCATGCGTCGACGTTCTCGCATATTGGCCGCTTGCCGTTGCTGTGATTGCAGACTCAAATTGTTCGATCGACGTTGTTTCGTTGAGCTGGAAGGAAAGACCATCGATCAATCTCGTGGGCACTTGGTCGGCCGGACCGCAGCACTTACAATTTCTCGAGCGTGTTCTCCTGATCACTGTGATATCCACTGTACAAGTCACTGTCGTTGGAATCGTCATTGCACATGAAAAAGTCGGAGCTATTTGATGATGTTGTGCTCACCGTCGCTGGATGACCATCGAATAAATGGCGATTCATAATCGACTCGAAATCGATGCCTTCGATGGAGAACATTTCGATGGGGTGTCCTTTTGAAACTGTCACTTTCGCTCACTGGACGAATTTTGCCGCGCGCCAATTTTCACTTTGACGAATCGATCACCTCTCGAATATTCCGATCAAAACGTTCGCGAGTTCCGTTTTCAAATTTTATTTGACCTCGTTCGAGCATTGACTAGAATCTACTGTTTAAACAACCCAGATGAGATAAACTCATTTCCATAAAACATATACACACATACACACATATACATACACGCACACATCGTTCAGCGTAAATTAACGTCTGAATAAACAACATTTTTCGCCCCTCGCTCGATTTCCGTATTCGTTCGTCTGCCAGCGGTGTGTGGTTTCACATCGAACCCATCGAATGGCTGATGGAAAATTGTGGGCGGAGCCTCGATTCGGAAAATCACCAATCGTCGTTCAGGTCTGGATAGTGTCGGCTTTTCCACGCAGTTTTGGAATGAGCACTTTCAAATGGATGCCACATCTTCTTGAGCTTTTTCGTTTCTTTTCTTCAGGAAGGAGGTCTAATCCGTCGAGCAACTGGGGCGGGGTGGGGGGTGAATTCCATATTCATGAGTGACAAACGGAAGTTTTCACTTATCGCCGGACGCATTCGGTCGATGGAACACACATGAATATTCATCGAAAAGGAAGCCCTCTTCATCCTGAAAATCTTCAAGAATGGCCCAAGTAAGCCATCGAGAATCAAACAACTGACAAACTTTCCACTTTTTTTTTGTTCTCAATTTCTAATTTATTTAATTTGCACAGAAAATTGGTCTCATCGGAAAAGCACGATACAAATTGTACATAAAATATTTCATTCGAAAAGAATTTGATTGGAAATATTGGTCGGGCATATTGATTGGACTACACAGACACGAACAGACGACACATACACACAGAAACACACAGACAGACATAACTACATTCGATAACGCTGAAATATTGGCTAATCGAAGAGCGGAAAACAAACAATTCCCTTCATTTTACATACAACAACAGCAACAGCAACAACAGCAATTACACATTCGAAATGGCTAAAATGCTCTTGGATCGATCGGATGACACGGCTACAGTGGTCGGACGATAATTCACAGTTGATCGACGGGTTGATGCCAATGATGTCGTTCGGGTGGAAATCGAGCTGCGGCCCAGCGATGCAATGTTGGATGATTCACTCTCGCCGTTTTTGCACGAGACCAAGAATATCCATCGAAATGCTGGCCTGAAAGTGGAAAGACGAAGAGGAACATATCAACTGAATCGTTTCCATCGATTAAACAGCGGCGTTCCACTCACCTTATTGTCCGGCACATTTGAGTTGAGAATAAAAAATAGATGATCGGATTGGCGGCCGAATTCAACGGTGCTAAGCTTTGTACAAAAGTTGCGATGGCAATATTCGTTTGGGTTTTTGGTATCTTCTCGAAAACTTGAAGCAAATCGAAGATTATGTATGGCGACCAGCATATCACAAAGACGATTATAATCACAATGGTCATTTTGACGGTTTTCACTTTGGCACGCGGGATTATACCACGGGAGCTGGCACGACGGCAACCTCGTTCTGGGTGTGTGCGTGTTTTCCATTTGCGAAATGAAAGAGTGAGAAAAATGCCAATGGAAGGATTTTTGCCCATCGTACTCACCATGATCCATCAGAATGGTGCCATTGGTCCAAATGGTGCGAATAATGACGGCATAGCAAGTTGCGATTATGATGGCCGGGAACATGAACAGCACAGCCGAAACGAGCGACATGTACACCTGCCAGCGCCACGGTTCACCCAAATCGATCCAACACTGCAGTTGATCTTGAATAAGCGTCTCCTCGTAAAGAACGAATTGTGGCATCGAGAATAATATGCTGAGCGTCCAGGCAATGCCAATGGATGTTCGGGCTCGACGCCAAGAACCAGAAAAATTCATTGGACGGGTTATCGCATCATATCGATCGATGCTCAGCGCAACCAAAACGTACGTTGACGCGTATGTGACACAGGCCTGCAAGAATCTTATCAATTTACAGGCTAAATTACCGGCTCGCCATGATATTGTTATTCGCCAGATGATGTCGATCAAGACGTTCAGGAGGCCTACACATAAATCTAGCGATGTTGAAAAGAGTAAATTGAATGGCAATTCTCGATTTATGATTTGTAACTGGAGCCGCTTCGGACGAACTCCGGAATATCGTACCTGCTATCGCTAATTGACGAATGAAAAAATTCATTCGTGACTTCTTATTTTTGTTAAAGCAAAGCGTTACGAGAACGGAAGTGTTCCCCAAAATGATAATTGCAAATAATATCCATAATACTGTAAACTGTTCAGTCTGAAAATGATTTTGTGAGGAGAAGAAAAACACGATTTTTTGTAGAATTTTGAATGCGAATCCAGTGAACGGTGAACGGGAATGGCAACAGACCTCATAAAAATAAAATGAGTTCAATTCGTCCTTCGTCACATTGCTCGTGGTGTTGAAGTCATTGGATTGGAGCTTTGGTGTCGGCAAAATCTTTACTCGAATGAAAATTCACAATGAAAGCTCCGGCCTGCTATTATTATGCCCCCCTCCACCGGACCCCCTTATCTCGAAAACAGACGACATACCTGCGTTAAAGGTGTTGTGACAGTTATGAAATTGATGCCAATTTGATTATTTGAATCCGATGTGTCATAATTCAATGGCAACATTCGATCAGGAATTCGCGCCGGCGTTTGATGGTGGAAACAGTGAATTTCTAGCGGTCAACAACTGTAGACGATGATCGACGACAACTTGCGATTCACATCCAAATGCACGACACCATTGATCTTACTAATGCGATTCCTCGTAAACAAAATGCGAAAATGCGTTTATTATTCGACAACAGCATTAATGCCATTTTCGCATTATAACGACGAAGCCAACGACACACAGCACATGCTATCTGCAAAACGTTAATTATTGCTGCGTTTAATTATTATTGATTGATAAGTGAAAGGTTTGAATGTTGTTGCGAGAGGCGATGCGTAAACGCTGAAAGAATGCCGCTTCAAAAGTCGTTATGACGTCACCCGCACGCAAGTCATTAAGATACACCCCAAATGTAATTTAGGCGACGCGACCAAAGCAATGCGAATGCACAGCTTCAAGACATATGACGAAGGAAAGACGACGAAAAATCCAGAAGCAGAGAAAAAAAAACAAAAGAGAAAAAATATCGAAACAGAACGAAACGGCAACAACAACAACAGCAAATCGTACACCGCCTTTTGTGAATTGCGGTGACATTGTGAAATCGTCTTTCTTAACGCGACATGCGAAACATCTCAACTGTGCCGCTTGCATGTATGCGGTGGATAGAAAATCTAATAAGACGACGATCTCAAGCAATAAGAATTTATGACTGAATTTAAACGAGTTTTTTCCATTGAAATCTCGTCAATGACCTATTCGACCTTTTCGACTGGAAAATTTCGGCAAATCTCCAAATCGAGCCCAACCGTTGAGCACACGGACGCGTAACGATGAATTAGCCAATGTTTCACAACTGATTTGATGATTTTTTATGTAAATTTTCCATTTCAATGAATGACTTTCCGTCGAGGTTATTCACTGAATAATCACTGGCTTAGCATTTCACTTGGGAAATTTGTTGAATTTTCCACGTAGCCGCCGTTATTCGTACTGGCGCCAATTACTGCCATCATCAACGGACCTCCCATTCAAAATGACACTTACATTGCAACAAATTTGTTTATTTGCGATGATTTTTTTTTTCCGAAAACATTGTTGAGCAAATATTCGAACAAACAATAACAAAGAATGAAGTGAAAACAGAAATGGATAATCGGTGAAGTTGGCTACGGTCGGACGGGGAATGGTTTCTTGTGGTTTGTGTTTCATGCTGGGTGGAGGTTTTTCGAATGTATTGTGGAGTTTGGTGGGATTTCTTATTGGAACGGCAGATTGGAATTGGAATCATAATTCGAGTGGTCTGGTTTAAGGAGGCGAGTGCCGCTTAGTCATGAACAATTCGATTTCGCTGGTTTCTCCTACTGAAACCCGGTGCTTCAACGGAAAAAACGGTCAACCAGAGACACACACCGTTCAATTGGAACCGATGGAAATGCGATACATGCGGCCGAACCAACTTTGTATTGTTTTCATCGTTTTTCCAACTGTCACAAAAACAGATTACGTGTATGCTCGAACGGCAGACACTTGTCAACGTTTCGGTGGGCCATCCGCAATATTTTGATAAATTCGTCCAAAATTTTCGAGTCAAATGCTGTTTCTTGTATGAAAACATCATAAATTGGTAATGTGAACCGTGTCAGCTCCGCAAGACGATTAAATTGAAGATTGATTTTCGAAAGAGTTCTTCGCTGACCCTCAATGTGACGTGCATTCGACAATTATCGAATAGTTGCGCGATTGACCTTTGATGATTGACAGAACCGGGCATAAATCGAAAATTACAACTGTAATTGGCCACGTAAACGTTTCTCAAATTGAATTTTACGCGAACATGAGATTATTCGCGAGGAAAATCGATCGATCGACCGATGGCTTTGGCATTGACGATTCGCAAAATTGGTTTCGTGTGTTTCTCTTGTTTACATTGTTTTCAAATGATGGTTAATCGAATCGACGACGATTACACGCAATGCCAGCATATTTCTGTGTTTTCTGAATGGCATCGACCGGGTGATTGTGACGTTCAGTTGATGTGGCGATTGTTGAACGCTTATCGAAAATCTTTCAATCGTTCACTATTTGCTGCTTCGTCTCGCGAATCAGCTGATTAGTGACTTGGTGGCAGAACATCATAGATGAGTGTTTACTCAACAAAAGAAAATCGAATAAATCGCGCAGACAATACTGGCGAAATTGAGGACGATAATCAATAATATTTACCGAGCAGATCGCTTTCAACGTGGCCACTGAAATTAATGTTTTTGTTTACTTTCTCTTTTTTCCTCCCCTCGAAACAGTTGACTGTCGCAGTGCTAACAAATAAACGCATTCACAATGAATGACAACACACGGTTTATTGTCGCAGCTGTGGGAATATTTTTCTCGTATTTTTATTTTGGAATTGTTCAGGAGAAAATCACACGTGGCCGCTATGGTGATGCACCGCAATCAGATGGATCGGTGGGTGAAAAATTTACGTTCGCTTTGACCTTGTGTGGGGTGCAATGCTTGTGGAACTGGTTGTTCGCCAAAGGTTCGCTCCTTCCGTCTTCAATTTCGCGGTCAATCTAATCGCATCGTCTCTTTCAGCCATTCTGTTGGTGAAACCCCAGAAGGCGGACAAAACACATTTCGGTTACTACGCCAGTTCGGCTCTGACCTACTTGCTGGCAATGGTCAGTTCGAACATGGCTTTGAGATGGGTCCCCTATCCAACGCAAGTTATTGGAAAGTCTGCCAAACCGATTCCGGTGATGTTGCTCGGTGTTTTCATCGGACGCAAATCATACTCGCTTCAACGATATCTTTTCGTTTTGCTGATTGTCGCCGGTGTGGTATTGTTCATGTTGAAAGACGCGAAGCCCGGTACAGCTGCTGCCCAAGAGCAAGCTTTTGGCGTTGGTGAGGTGCTGTTGATCTTGAGCTTGTCGATGGATGGCTTGACTGGGGCCGTTCAGGAGAGAATGCGGGCAGCAACAGCACCATCAGCCGAACACATGATGCTCGCCATGAACTGGTGGAGCACCATTATTCTCGGCGTTGGGGTTGTTTTGACCGGGGAGATTTGGGAGTTTGTCGCCTTCGCCGGTCGACATCCCCAAGTACTCGTCCAATTGGCCACTTTGGCTTTCACCGGAGCGATAGGACAGCTGTTCATCTTCATTATGGTAATTGAGATTGTTTCACTCAAACTGAATTGAATTTCATCAATCAATCTTCTTGCAGGTGTCTGGCTACGGTCCGTTGGCATGCTCGGTGGTGACCACAACTCGAAAATTCTTCACAGTTTTATGCTCCGTTCTGTTTTTCGGGAATCCACTCTCTTCCAGACAATGGCTTGGCACACTGCTTGTGTTTTCCGGCTTGTTTGCTGACGCCGCTTTCGGGAAAAGCAAAGCCAGCGGCAAGAAACCGACGACCACCAAACAAGAGAAACAAAAACTCATTTCGTAGGCCAATCGAGTCATGGGCAACGTACAACTAAATTATATATTTTGAAACATTAAATCCATAACATAAATTTTAAGAGACAAGCTGCTCTGTTTGAGACTCAGAGCCGTACGAGCGGTTTCAATTTCATCTATTGCATTATCATTTTGGTAATGATGTCAGAGAAACCTTCTGCGGCTTTCGGTTCGATTGTTTTGTCTTGATTGTTTATTTTGAAAATAAAATCATTATTTTTTGTAAAAGTGATTTTTCGATTGATTTTTGGTTGTTGAGAGCAGTCGAGAGCAGGTATTAAAAACATAAGTCATTAAGCCACAGCTGAAGTAGAGCGCGCTAAGCATCCCCATCAAACGCTCCAGAACTGAAAAAGGATTTATTGCCGTCGCCTGTGCTCCATAGCAATGGTGACTTTTCTTGTGAGATGGAAGCTGTCCTGGCCGTACGTGATGTGAAAGTGCCTTGCTGTGATTGGTCGATCATCCTATGGAAAACTCCCAAATTGGCAACTCCATCCAAGGCGGTGCACTTCCAAAGAATATAAAACTGGGATATCGTTCGGAGCAAATCATTCAACTTTTGAATTTTGTCGAGTCAAAACAAAGTGATTTCATTCCGTCAACTCTGTGTTTTTTCAACCGTATTTCCACAATGGATGTTGTAGTGTGTGTTATTTGTGGCGAAGGACTTAACAATCCACGCATCGTTCGAGTCATTTGTGGTCACATCTTCCACTACAATTGCATTTCACAGTGGCTTCGCATCGGCAGAATCAATACCAAGTCCTGTCCGAAATGCCGCTCACCAGTTCGATACACTGAACTTGCTCCGATTTTCGTAAGCTACGCGTGGTCAGATGCTGATCCAGAATTAGACCATTTGCGAGCTGAATTGAAGGCAACAGACAAGAAAATCGAAACATTTGTGGACACATCTCATAAAAAGCAGCTTAAAACGCTCGATGAATTGGCAAAGGCTTCGATAATGCAGTTCAAATTGAGAATGTTCTTCTGCCAGACTGAGAAGGAGCGAGACGAATTTCTGACCGATAATAAGAAGTTGTCGCAAGAATTGAGACAAATCTCAAAACCCAAATGCGAAAATGGATCGGCATCATCGCAATCAAATGCAGCTTTCGTCAACGAAGGAACATCAGCGATTCAAGGCTGGAAGATGAAAATTGGCGGACCACTCGATCGACATGGAATCTACGAGTTGGAGAACCAGAAACGCAAAGAGGCAAAACAACAAGCTCAAGCCAGGCAGCAAAGTGACACAGAAGATTCCCTTCCTGAAGCGAATGTGGACTAAATTTCCATTAAATCTTGCCATTTCATTGTAACGACGATTATTCACGTAGAAAATAAATTTAAAATAATTTCCATTCTGTTGGTTTTTCTCATTCGTTCGAATTCCAATTCGTATCTTTTACTTCGACGCCGGTCGACGGTACGTTACATTTCTGTTATTTGTATATCCTTCTTGCTGCCCTCCTCTCCTCCTCCCTCCTCATTAATTGAAATTTCTCAGCTTCAAAACCCACGGAACGAATCCACAGACCAGCCTCATTTTCGACGATTAATTCTATCGAGGTGAATGGAATCGTATTCACCTCGCTGCAGTTCCACCACACACCACCTCCAAAGACATGGCGCTGTCATCGTCAAGCAGCTCGGTCATACGTCGTCTGTCAATTCATTGCCTCCATATTTTTCACTACCATCCCGTATTCGGCTCTTCGGGCAAATAATTTGTATTCAGACATTTTCAGAGGTTTGTAAATTTTTCGCAGAAATTTTTCACTAAAAATCGATAGCAGGATCGCACTTTCGAGTGAAATGCCCAGCACTAGGCCGAAGCACTGTCCGATTTGAAAGTGTCGAAAATCGAAATGAGAAGAAAATTTTCTTTATACGAATGTAGTGCAAGTGCTGTGTGAATCTGCTCTTACATAAGAGATAATTTTCGGATTTGGCGACATCGAAGAGGACATTCGTTGGAATGCATTCGTGATGAGTTCGCGACCAATGGTCGGCCAATGTAGAAATTGCCATGGAAAAAGCCAGAAAATTCTCTCTTGTGAAAGTCAAATCGATTAAAATCCGGAAAATTCATACCGCATTTCATAGCGATCGCCGACTGACAGTTCGTGATGTCTTCGTCACCGATATGACATTCAATTTTGGTTATGTTCGATTCGTTCGTGAGTCCATTTTTCAAGACATTTTCCAATTCGATTTTCAGCCAGACATCCAAAATGATGCAACGCGTTATGAATGCCAGCCCATTGGCCCATGGTTTGGCCAATGGAGCCTTTGCTCAGCAAAGCCGCAACATGGCCACATTGAAGGCCATTCAAATGCGCTTGAAGTCCGTCAAGAACATTCAGAAAATCACGCAATCCATGAAGATGGTGTCAGCCGCCAAGTGAGTTGCTGTTGTTATTGTATTTGTAATCGTCTGATGATGCATTTATCCTCCAATTTCAGATACGCCCGTGCTGAACGTGATCTGAAGAAGGCACGTCCATTCGGCGAAGGTGTTAAAGTGTTCTTCGAACAGGCCGCAATTGAGGCACCAAAGGACGGCAAAGAATTGCTGATTGCCATGACTTCGGATCGTGGTTTGTGCGGTGCCGTTCATACCGGTGTTGCTCGTAGCATCCGTAACGACTTGTTGGCTCGTCAAGGCAGCACTGAGAACACCAAGATCGTGTGCGTCGGTGACAAGAGTCGTGCTATCTTGCAACGTTTGTTCGCCGATAAACTCGTCTTCGTTGCGAGTGAAGTGAGTGCTTACAACAGGTGTATATTTCGAGCTCGCAACTAATCCCATTGCGTTTTTCCTCCAATTCAGATTGGTCGCATTCCACCAACCTTCTTGGATGCCTCTAAGATCGCCAATCAGGTGTTGCAATCTGGCTGGGACTACAGTCACGGACAAATTGTCTACAACAAATTCAAGACGGTCGTGTCATACCAGTGCTCCACGGTGCCCATCTTCAGCACCAAGACCGTTGAAACATCCGAAAATTTGGTCGCTTACGATTCATTGGATTCCGAAATCTTGCAAGATTACTTGGAATATTCATTGGCATCATTGATCTACTATACAATGAAGGAGAGCGCTTGCTCTGAACAGTCATCCCGTATGACATCTATGGACAATGCTTCCAAGAACGCCGGAGAAATGATTGACAAATTGACGTTGACCTTCAACCGTACCCGTCAAGCTGTCATCACTCGTGAACTTATTGAAATTATCTCCGGTGCCGCTGCATTGGACTAAGCTCAGAATATCATTCGAGTGCTTGCATTTTCCTTATTTCGTTCTCCCTCTCATCGTAATGAACCAATCATCGGATTACACAATTTGCGGATTCCTTTTTTGATGCAAAACGCCACTCACAATCGGCTCAAGTATTCGATGGAAATGTA
>QFQB01000029.1 GCA_003241475.1 Micavibrio aeruginosavorus | reverse complement strand
GCATCTCCACGACGGGAAGAATGGAAAGATTGTATTTTGTTGCGAAATCAAAGTCGCGTTGATCGTGCGCGGGGCATCCGAAGATTGCGCCGGTTCCGTAATCCATCAGGATAAAGTTGGCCAGATACACGGGAAGATGCTTTCCCTTGATGAAGGGATGTGCAACCGTGTGGCCGGTGTCGAAACCGATTTTTTCCGCTTGTTCGATGGCGGCTTCGGATGTCCCTATTGCTTGACATTGTTTGATGAAGTCATCAAAGCCTTGCTTGTTCCCTGCCAACTCTTTTGCTAGAGGATGATCAAAGGCAAGTCCAACGAAGGAGGCGCCGAACAATGTGTCAGGACGGGTTGTATAAACTTCGATTTGTCCATCTGTGCTGGTCAGGTCGAATTTGAATTGCGCGCCTTGCGACTTGCCGATCCAGTTTTCTTGCATCAGGCGGACTTTTTCCGGCCAGCGGTCCAAGGTCTTGATGCCGTCCAATAGGGCTTCGGCGTAATTGGTGATGCGGAAGAACCATTGATAGAGTTTGCGGCGCTCGACGGGCGCGCCTGTCCGCCAGCCCTTGCCGTCCACCACCTGTTCATTGGCAAGAACCGTGTTGTCGATCGGGTCCCAGTTGACCATGGATTCCTTCCGGTAAACCAGATCGTTCTCCAGCAATTTCAAAAACATCTTTTGCTGGTGTTTGTAGTATTTCGGATGACAGGTCGCGACTTCGCGGGACCAATCAAGAGCCAACCCCATGGAAATCATCTGCACCTTCATTTGTGCAATGTTGCTGTACGTCCATTCGGATGGGTGTACGTTTCGCTCCATGGCGGCGTTTTCGGCCGGCAAGCCCATGGCGTCCCAGCCCATCGGATTCAGGACGTTAAAGCCTTGCGCCTTCTTATAGCGGGCGACGACATCAGAAAGCGAATAGTTGCGGACATGGCCGATGTGGATGCGGCCCGACGGGTACGGCAACATGGCGAGCACGTAGTATTTGGGTTTCGAGGAATCCTCATGCACTTCGAATGCTTTTTCATCCGCCCAGCGCTTTTGCCATTTGGTCTCGTTGTCCTTGATATTGTACCGCGTGCTCATGCCGTTTCTTTCTTTTGTCAGGCTTTTGTTTTAGCGGGGGAAAAGGCGAAAAGGCAAGCGGTAAAAGGGTTTGGCGGGTTTGGCGGCCATGATAAAGAAGCGTTTATCATGAAAAGAATGAACCATGATTTGTGTTGCAGGGCGGCGCTCGCGTTTAACGCCAGCCATCCCGCGCCTTCCGGCGCGGTTTTCCGGCTGGCGGATGTGGCGGATGTCGATTCCATCATGGAGATCGGCAACGCCTGCTATGCTTCCGACCAGCCCGAACGCCATAAAATCCGACATTTCGTCACAGGCGCACACGCTGCGATCTTTTTGCTGAGCCTTGAGGGTAAGGACGCAGGTTATGTTCATCTGGAGGCGCACAGCGGCCGCGGCAATATTTATCTCAACACCACCGCCGTTCTTCCCGCCTATCGCGGCAAAGGGCTGGGCGCGCTTTTGTACGATCTGACCAGCTATGTCGCCCGCAAGGCCGAGGCGTCGTCGGTGTGGTGCCATGTCGAGACGGGGAACGAAGCCGGCATTTATCTGTTGAAGAAGCACGGCTATATCATCGAACGCACAGAAGATCCGTATTACGATGACGGCAAGGGCGCCTATGTAATGCGTAAAAAAATGAAGACATGAGAAAACTGGGTTGGGACGAGTATATCGCGCATCAATGCGGCACGGGTGTCTATAGCGAGGAGGCCCCCTGCCCCGAGAACGATCCGCGCGTCGTCAAAAAATTCATCGAATTGGTAAAGGCGCAAACACCGGACGAGCCGGAAGCGCAGATCATCGTGCTGGCGGAAAAATATGGGTATTATTTCGATGCGATCGACACGGGGCGCGAGGGCGCGAATGTGGCTGGCTCCTCTTCCCTCATCGATATCAGCATCAATGTGCCTTATGCAGAGTTTATCAAAGATCTTCCGCGTATTCGCGAAGAAGCATCCGAGACAATTCTGACCGATAGTTTTTCGTTCGCGGACGGATACGGCAACGGCGGCGATATTATCGACAATCTGGTCTGGCTCAACAGCCCCGTTGCGGGACTTGATCTGCCGTTCGAAGCGTATCTGGAAAGCCTGACATCGGAACGCCGCAAAAAATACCGACGATCAGTTGCGGATTTTGAGAAAACAAATTTAACATTCGAGATGAGTGATCGAGGATTAAGCACCACCGAGCTTGATTTCATTCAAGCGAACCTCGTCAAAAAATGGGGCGAAGATGCGGACTACGCCTACCGCCAGACGCTCTGGTTCAAGGCCGTACAGGATATCCGCCCTGAACAAACTCTTGTGATGCGGGTGACGGATCAAGACAGGCTTGCCTTCATCCAGACTATGATCGTCAAAGGGCAATCCGTTTACTGCCAGTCCATCGCAAAGGACGAAGAAAATTTCTTCAACGGCCTTGCGGCCTACACCGATTTCGAATGCATAAAGGCGTTGTGCGGCAACCCTTCTTATGCAATATTCGATCCCAGTTGCCGCACATCGCTGGATGATCCTGAATCCATTGGCATCGCCAAACGGGCGACAGTGAACAGGAACTGCGTGAAGCCTATTTTGGCCATCGGCAACGGGATACCGGCGGAAATTATGCCGATGATTGAAAGCAGACAGGTACAGGGAAAGGAAGTGTAGCGATGCCGAGCGACGTGCCGACCCTGAACGGGAACCGCGAATACCGCTACAAGTATGTCATCGTTTCCGACCGCCCGCTCGATCTTGACTACGACGATCCCCAAACGCTCTTTGTTACCGCCGCCGACTTCATCGCCAACAAATCGCATCTGGATTTCCGCAAGCTTACCGGCGCGAAAATTATCAATCTTTGCAGTTCTTACGATTATTTGAGCAAAGGCTATTACTCCTCGCTCATGGCCGAAGCGCGCCGCCTTCGTTGCGTGCCGAGCGTGGCGGATATGATCTCGCTCAACTGGAAGCGCCATTATCAGATCGCGCTTCCTGAATTGAACGCGTTGGTCGACAAGCATTTTCGGGCGCCGTCGGGAGAGCCTACCTCGTATAAATACATCGTTTATTTCGGCCGTGTCCGCGACCGCTCACTCGAAGCGCTCGGCCGAAAATTGTTCGACCTTTTCCGCTTCCCGATGATTACCGTGGAAATTAAGCAAGATGCGAAAGGCCGCTGGACGGTCGATAGCGTCGAGCCCGTGACGATCAACGATCTCCCCAAAGACAAGCAGGAAACCTTCGTCGAGTATTTGAAGGAATTCGCCGGAACGGCGTGGCGGTCTTTTTCGGCCAAACGCACGCGCCACTGGATCGGCATCCTTGTCGATCCGCTGGAGAAAAATCCGCCTTCGAACAAATCCGCCATCGCCAAATTCTTCAAGGCCGGAAAAGACCTCAATGTTTCCATCGAAGCCATCAACAAAAGCGACTATGCGGCGCTGGTGGAGTATGATGCCCTATTGATCCGCGAGACGACGGCCATCAACCATCACACGTATCGGTTTGCCGCCAAAGCCGAAAGCGAAGGCATTCCGTGCATCGACGATACGCAGTCGATGATCCGTTGCTGCAACAAGGTTTTTCAGTACGAGCTTTTGGAATCGAAAAAAATCCCCCTGCCCCGCACCGTGATCGTTGACCGCAAGAGTGAGAAAATTCTGGCCGAGGAAATGAATTATCCGGCGGTGGTGAAAATTCCCGACGGCGCTTTTTCGCGCGGCGTGATGAAAGTGGAAAATCCACGGGAGTTTCATGTTGCAGCGGGCGAGCTTTTGAAAAAATCGGATGTGATCCTTGCGCAGGAATTCGTTTCTTCCGGTTACGATTGGCGCATCGGCATTCTAGATGACGAGCCTTTGTTTGCGGTGAAGTATTACATGGCCGAAGGACATTGGCAGATTTACAACCACAATGCCAAAACATTGAAGCGCCGCGAAGGAAAGCACGAAACGGTGCGCCTGAATGAAGTTCCGCACGAGGTTATGTTAACCGCGCTCAAGGCGACAAAGCTCATCGGCAACGGGCTATATGGCGTTGACCTAAAAGTATCGAACGGGAAAATCATCGTCATGGAAGTGAACGATAATCCCAGCATCGATGCAGGCATAGAAGACGCCGTTGGTGGAGAAAAGATCTATCAAGCGATTATCAGTAGTCTTTTACGTCGGATCGAGGCGGTTGGAATGCCTGCCCCGCCTTCTCTTTTTTCCGACAAGGAGGACGCGCTTATTCGCCGCCCATATCAGCCACGCGTAGCTGGCGCGCGCGAGTAAGGATCGCATCTTCCATTTGCGGGCCGGTATTGTCGGCCACGGCGCTATCAACCCAGTTACCGCCTTTTTTCACCTGACGGAAAACTTTCACCTTCACGCCGTCGGAACGAAGTTGCTTGTCCAGAATGAACACGTTGACCTTGAAGCGCTCTTCAGGTTTTTCCGGCGCTGTGTACCAATCCGTAATGATGACGCCGCCGAACGGGTCAGCCGAAGCCAGCGGCATAAAGGTTACGGTGTCGAGCGCGGCGCGCCACAGATAGGAATTGACGCCGATACCGGTCGAACCGTCATTCTTGTTGTCATCCTTGCCGCCGAGCAGTGTGAGGCCATCTTTGCCGAACACGCTTTCACGTTGCCCATAGATGTCGCCGCCTGTCGTGGTCCGGTCTGCGCCGGAGGGATATTTCGCTTCGCCCTTATAAGACTCGCATCCGGTTATGACAAAAATACCGGAGGCCAGAAGCAGGGCGGTCAGCAAAAAACGGGCAGACATCATGTCGTCATATCTCCTTTGAGGCCCTTGTAGGGGCCGTTAGCTGTTGGATTGATTAGCATGCCGCCCCACGCCGCTCAAGGGGCTGTGCAACAACGTGCAAAGTTACGCCCAATCTTGCGGAAATCTGCGGTTTTTCTTCTGAATTCTTTCCCCATTTAAACTTTTCATAATCGTATAAAGGGCCGTACGTGCCGTTGTGGCAGAATTGCAACAGACCTGTATCAAAATATGTCTGGCCCGCTTCCGTTCGTTGACCATATGGCAGGCATGGGACTAAATGATGGCATCACTCGGAGGGTTCCGGGTGTGTTTCTTACATCGGTCCGTTCGGACCTCTCTAAGAAATGCTTTAAAATATTTGGAGGAATTAAAATGAAAAAAATTCTGCTTTGCAGTGCTGCCCTCGTCGGCGTTGCTTTCGCTGCTGCTCCTGCAATGGCGCAAGTCGACGTTACGGTTGGCGGTCACACGAAGAACTACTTGGGTTGGGCTGACAACTCCGGCGACACGCATGACTTCGACATGTTGCGTGAATCCGAGTTGCACTTCAACGCTGAAGGTACGGCTGACAATGGTCTGACCTACGGTTTCCACGCTGAACTCGAAGCCGATGGCGGCGATGATGCCGACACGGTTGAAGAATCCTACCTGTACCTGGCTTCTTCCCTCGGTCGCGTTAACCTCGGTTCCGAAGACGGCGCCGCTTACCTCCTGCAGGTTGCTGCTCCTTCCGCCGACTCCAACGTTGACGGTCTGCGTCAGTACATCAACCCGTTCGACTTTACGGGCGATTTCACGTCGGCTGATGGTCTTGACTACGACAACGACCTGACGGGCTACTCTGAAAAGATCACCTACCTGTCTCCAAACTGGTCCGGTCTGCAGTTCGGCTTGTCCTACACGCCTGAAATTGAAGACATCACGGATGAAGACTCCGATGCTGACATCAACTCGGCTTCCGGTCTGGCTGGCTTCTCCGAAGATGTTATCGGCGCTGCTTACGAAGGTGCCGTTCGTTACGAAGGCACGTTCAACAATGTTGGCTACGCTCTCGGCGGCGGTTACACGCAAGGCGACAGCTCCGACACGAACGAGTGGAACATCGGTGCAGACTTTGATATCGGAGCCTTCGGCCTCGGCGCTGCTTACACCGAACTCGAAGTTGATGAAGGCGATGTTGATGTTGACACGCTGGTTCTCGGCGCTGACTACACGACTGGTCCTTTCCAGTTCGGCGCTTCCTACATGAACAAAGATGCTGACGATGAACTCGAAGCAGACCGCTACGCAACCGGCGTTGTTTACACGGTTACGCAAGGTCTGACGTTGCGCGGTTCTTTGCAGTATGTTGATGTTGACACAACCGGTTCCGATGACGACGACAAAGTTGCTGTCCTCGGCGGCGTTCAGTTCAACTTCTAATCGAAGCTGACAAAAAATACGAAGAGGCGCCCTTACCGGCGCCTCTTTCTTTTTGGCGTCAATCTTTGTAGGGTTTTTGCCATGACCATCGCACAAAATTTCGAAGAGACTTTCAAAAAAATCCGCCGCGCCGAACGCGTAGCGGGCCGGGAAGAGGGGGTAGCGCAACTCGTCGCCGTTACCAAGACGCAAAGCGGCCAAGCGCTGGATGCGGCTTTGGCAATAGGGCACCGCTTGTTCGGTGAAAACAAAGTGCAAGAAGCGCAGGAGCATTGGGCATCGCGCCGCACTTCGCATCCGGATTTGAAGCTTCATTTGATCGGTCCTTTGCAGACCAACAAGGTCAAGGATGCCGTTGCGCTGTTCGATGTCATTGAAACGCTGGACCGGGAAAGGCTGGCGGACGCTCTGGCCGCCGAAATGAAAAAGCAGGGCAGGGATCTTCCGTGCTTCATTCAGGTCAACACGGGCGAAGAAGAGCAAAAGTCCGGCATCGCGCCCGAAGAAGCGCCTACGTTTTTAGCATACTGCCGCGCTCTCGGCTTGAACGTGACGGGCCTTATGTGCATTCCGCCCGTCGATGACGCGCCCGCTTTGCATTTTGCCTTGCTCAAAAAGATGGCGGCGGATTTGGGATTGAAAAACCTCAGCATGGGGATGAGCGGAGATTTTGAAAAGGCGGTTGCTCTGGGCGCGACGCATGTGCGGATCGGCACGGCTCTTTTTGCGCGCGGATTTAAACGTTCCAAATTTGGCCGGAAGCGCGTTGCGCGGCGAAATTCTTACGTCCGTCTGCAGCGATGTAGGCTGCGTTGGCATCTGAAATAGTGGCCGATGCCAACTTTATTTCATCCTTTGGAATGTCGTACTGAATTACGGGTTTATCGCCGTCAGGCGTGACATCGAGACCAGCCATAGCAAAAGCGTTTTCCGTGATATCCTTGCCTGTGGTGCCTTTCACGCAGACATTGACGGTGCTTGCCACCGCGCCGATCGGTCCGCCGAAAATCGCGCCGCCTATGATATCGCTCATGGGTTTGATCGTATCGCCGGTGAACTTGCGGTAGAGTGTTCCGATCACAGGCAGATGTTGCAGCGGATTAATGATGTCGAGCACATCGTTGAAGCTGTATTCGTCATTTTGCGCAGAATCCTTCGTAGCGGTTGCGATGGGCTCGTCTATGGCAACGCCCATGGGCGTGGAGGATGTTGCGGGCGATGGCGTTGCTGAGGTCTCGCTTGCCGACCAGACCATTTTGCTGAACACGGGCATTGGTCCTGCCGTCCGTTCGGAGACATCGTAACGCATGGCGGCGCGCGTCATCGATCCCTGCCAGGCTTTGAATCCGGCATCGTTCGGGGCGGTAGGGTTAAAGGCGGCGTTTTGCTCCAGCATGACCTTGAAAAAATTGCAAAAGCCGTGCCAGCGCCGGCACGCGACAGACAAGCTCTGGACAACATGGAATCAATGGGTTAGTCAGGGTAGGGGCCGCAATCGGCGGACCTCTACGAGGAAAATTCCGCATGTCATTGCCAAAGCTGGGCATTTTTGCCGACACGCGCGCGCAGGCCGCTTATTTGGAAGAGATTGCCCGCCTTGCAGGCTGGGAAGCAAGTGCGGATAACGCCAGCGCCGTTCTTTTGTCGGGCGAGTGCGAATGTCCTGCCGACGTCACCGAGGCCAGCTTTTTCCGCCTCGGGAGTAAACAAGCGAGCGATCCGGAAAATGTACGCGTCGTTACCGCCCCGTTAAAAGCAGGGAATCTGATCGACATCCTGGTGCGTGTACGCTTGGCTTCGCAGAGCGGCCCTGCCCAAGTTCCGATCGGTCCCGCGATACTCGATACGCGCGAAAACCTCTGGATCCTAGAAGGACAGGCCCCGCTACGCCTGACGGACAAAGAGACGGCGATCCTGATTTATCTTAAAGAAGCCGAGGGCATGCCTGTATCGCGGCAGACGCTACTCGACGCTGTTTGGGCCTATGCGCAAGGGGTCGAAACCCATACGCTGGAGACGCATATTTACAGACTACGGCAGAAAATAGAGAGCGATCCGGCCAAGCCCGAAATCCTTTTAACCGACGGTGCGGGTTATAAAATACCCGTTTAAGGTGTTGCCTTGTTTTTTTCGGCACGTACGGCCTGCACCAGCGCTTCAAGAAATGTATCCGCTTTTTCAATCACCAGATGCGTTGTGCCGCTCCGCGTAAATCCGTCAAGATCCGCAATCAAGCCGTGAATGGTGCGCAATTCATCTGCCTGAAGAAGGTCACCAAGGTCAATGGGTTCGGATGGCGCTACGGGCGGCTCCGGCGGCGGCGCGGTTTGCGCGGCGATGGCGCCATAGGCCTTGACGGCTCTGGCGGCGCGGTTGTTTACGGGCGGCCGATATTCGGGCGTGAGATCTGTGTAGGCGGACGGTTCTTGCGTTTGGCCGGCAGTTTGTGCGCCGGATGTTTCGCCGCGGGTTTTTAAAAATTCGAGCAGAAATGTTTTCAAAGCTTCGACGCTGACCAGTGTGCTGTCTTCCCAAAGAGCACTGGTGTCTTCCGTGTCGCTTTTATCGTCGTTCTTCTTGCCCTGGCCGTGTTTTTCCTCGCGCGGGATGTCCAAGCGGGCGTCAGACTTTTCAGCCTGCCGCAGATGGCTCCTGAACAAGGGTCCGAGTTGCGAGAACAACGCCAATTCCTTTCCGGCATTCAAGTCCGGCATTCAAGCCGCTTACGCCTCTATTCTAGCATAACGAAAGAATATTGCGAAATAGGGGCGTTTTCGGGCCTTAAATTTGGCTTTCCTGTTTACGGGATTGATAGCGGGCTTTGCGATGTGCTTGCTTCACCCGGGCGCTGATACAGGTCGCGCAATTCTTGCGTCTGTGGCGTGGTGTACCACTCCGCCCCATAGGTCCATAAAAGGCGGTTGCCCTTTTCGCGCGAACGCAAGGACATTGCGGCGACATCGGCCAGCAAGGCCCATTGTTCGGTATCGTCGATAATATAAGGCTGGTTGATATAAGCTTTGGAAGGTTTGAGCTGCAGGTCGAGATAAGCCTTTCCCGCCGTCTCGCCTTTTAGATTCGCCTGAATAAGGTCGAATTGTTCACGCTGTATGGGTTGTATCATCAAGCTCTCGATCCTTTCAGGTATGATCGCAAACTTGTACTGCTGATACTCATAGGGGAGGTAGGTTACTTCTCCCGCATCAAACAGCAGATACATCCAGTAGCTTTGCGAGCCTTCCTTGTTTGTCGTCGCCTTGAGCTCGACGTTGATTTTCGCGCGGACTTCTAGAACGTCTTCTTCCGGATTGTAATCGCGCCATTTATGCATCAACCGCTGTTTTTCCGTATCAAGCGCGAGGGCGGCTTTGCGCGGCGGCGCGGTTTTATAATTGAGGGAATTTTTGGCCCATAGCTCGAAATCCGGGTTTGTGCCGGCTGTTTTGAAAAAGGCGATGGCGACATCTTCGGCTTCGGCCGGTTCGCGTGCATCTTGCGCGTATGCCTCAAGGGCGCCCAGAGAAAGGGCAAGAAGAAAAGCGATACAGTAAATCTTTAGACGATTCATAAAGGTTGTCCATGGTTGTCCATTCTTCTCTAGTATGCCTTAAACGATTGGCAAAAGAAAAAGTTTTCAGCTATTGCTGGTTGCATGGGCGCGAAAAAGGGCGATAGCGAAAAAGGAAAGACAGGCAAGGGCCGTGTTTTAAGCGGTGACGAGAAGCGCCTCTGGCGTAGCGCCACTCAAGATGTAAAAAAGCTCCAAAAAGATGATGTGGATGAAGAAGAGGCGGAAATCCCACTTCTGCCCGTCGCTCCCGCGAGACCAGTCGTATTACAAAAACAAAAAACTGCACTTGCGGCGCCTGTAAATTCAAAAATTTCGCGCCAGCCGCCGCAACTGGACGGCAACACAGATTTAAAGCTGCAGCGCGGCAAGCTTCGCATTGAGGGTACGCTTGATTTGCATGGATATAATCAGGAACAAGCGCACCGCCTTTTGAACCAGTTTGTTCTGGCCGCGCATGCAGGCGGTAAGCGGTGCATTCTGGTCATCACGGGCAAAGGAGGCCGAAGCAAGCCGCGCGAAGGGCGTTTTTACGATGATGCGCCGATGGGCGTTTTGAAGGAAAAACTTCCGCAATGGGTATCAATTCCGCCGCTTCGCGACATTGTTTTAAAACTCTATCCGGCGGCTCCAAAGGATGGCGGGAGCGGGGCGTGGTATTTGTATTTGAAGCGCGACCGCGGCCCCTCTCTTTAAAATTATTCTATTTCGACAAGGCTTTCTTTTTCAAAAATTTGGTCCTTGCCATCTTTACCGGAGCGCTTGACAACGATGCGGCCTGTGTAGGTGCCTGCCTCAAGCGGGGCGTTTTCAGGAATGGCGCGTCCGGCAAACAACATCTGGCGGGCGCGGTCCTTGTCCATGATTTTTTCAATAGCGGCGTAGGTTTTCCTGCGCGGGTCCAAAATGGTCAGCGCGACAGAGTCTTTTTCGCGCACGCCCAGCGCGATCGCATAAAAGACGAGGGATTTGCCGGATGCCGAGAGTTTTGTCGCGGGCGCGGAATCTTTTTCCAGTTCTTCCATCGTCGGCGCGGCGTTTTTAAATCCGGCTGTTGTGATAACGAGCGGCTCATAGGCGATCTTCAGGCTTTTGCTGAAAAGCGAAGCGCCCTTGTCGCGTCCGCAAGGCGTTGCGATGTCCGCGCCGGTCAGCGGATCGATCACCGCACCGTTGTGCGTGAGGCCGAAATGCAGATGCGGAAATTGCGTCAGGCCCGAGGAGCCGACCATGCCTATTTTATCGCCCGCTTTGACTTTCTGGCCGGGCTTGACGGCGATCGATCCGCGCTTCATGTGGCAGGACAGGCTTTGCCAGCCGTCGCCATGGTCGATCAACACGGCGTTGCCGCATTCGGTGCGCGCGGTCTTGATCGCGGTTTCTTCTTCTTCGGTCAGCGGAAAATGGTCGTCCTGACCGTCGCGGGCTTTGAGGACTGTTCCGGCCGCGCCGGCGCGAACGGCAACCCCGCGATCCCGCGCCGCCAGATCGGGCAGGGCGAAATCGACCCCCTTATGACCGTCATAGGTGCGGTGCGCGCACGCAAGATCGGTTTCTGCTCCGTCTTTGTCAGGGCCGCGGTCAGCGTAGTTCAAAATCCAGCAATCCACCCCGTACGTACAGTCCAAGGGCAGGGAAAAGCTGGGTTTATGGATGATTTTCACAAGGGATGGCGGGGTTTTGCCTTGCGCGTACGCTTTGTGCGTGCCAAGGAACGGCAACAGGGCAAAAACCGTTAACAGGAGCAAAATCACGCGCATAAACAGTTAATAGCGCATCTTTCAGGAATGACAAGACATAATAGTTGTCATAATATTTGACGTAAAAGGATTTTTTAGGTATTTCTAACGTCATGGCAAAACGGGTCAAAGCATTGGACAAGGAAACCGGCGCGCTGGTAAGCATTTTAAAAGCCGCCGCCGTGACGGAAGGTTCGCGCTATGCCTATGAGTACGAGTGCCGGCATAACGGCTGCCATTGCAAATTCCATTGGCGCAAAGCCGTACATCATAAAGGCAATATAGAGATCGATGCGCCGACCTTCGTCAAAAATCCGGGATCGGAAGCGCATCCAAACGAGCACATGCAGAATTGTCCCGGCGATATCAAATTCATCCAGCAAAAAAATTCCGATTACACCACCATCAAGGATGGCCGGATTCATGTGCGCGTGAATTTTCCGCTAGGATCATCGAAGGCCGATCGCTATCCCGAGCGAGGATATCTGACGCTGGTGCAGGTCGAAGCGGCGCGCGGCGAATATGCGAATGTAAAACCGTTCAGCACGCTGGCGGATCTGACCAAATTCATCGAACAGAATTTTGAAAGTCTGGAAAGCGACGAAGCCGAAGAAATCGCGGTCGTTTATCAAGGCAAGCCTACAAATTTGCACAATCTTTATCACGGTCCGCAACACTACGAGGATTTGTTTTACGCTTCGCAGATGACATCCAGCATAGGCGACCTGAAAACAACAAGGAGCGTGTTTGCGGCCGTGAAGCCCATCAAGGAAATTTCGCGAAACGACAAAGGCCGGGCGCGTTTTGAATGCGAGGGACGCGATATCAAAATCGACGGGCGCAAGCGTCATGTCACGCCGGTGATTGTTTGTGAAAAAGACCGTCCAGAGATGGAGCAGGCGCTTCGCCAGCATTTGCAGAGCCGCACGCCGCTACTGATTGCGGCGCGCCCGTTTAATTCAAGCATGCTACCTACGGGCGAATACCGTGTGTCCTTGTTCGTGCACAGCCCCGCACAAATAGCGCCCCTCAGCGAAAAATACTGGCACAAGACGCCGACACCGCCGCAGCAACTGGATTTTTTCCGCAACGGGCCGCAACAACCTTAGAGAATAAACTTGCTGAGGTCGGCGTTCTTTGCCAACTCGGAGACGTTCTTCAGAACATAGGCCGCATCGATGGTGATTTTTTCGCCGCCGCGATCGCTTGCGGTGTAGGAGATTTCATCGAGAAGTTTTTCCATGACGGTGAGCAAGCGGCGCGCGCCGATGTTTTCCACGCTTTCATTCACTTCGAACGCCAGATGCGCAATCTCGTCAATCGCGTCTTCGGTGAAATCAAGATCGACGCCTTCGGTCCCGATCAGGGCTTTGTATTGTTTGATCAGGCAGGCGTCGGTTTCGGTCAGAATGCGCTTGAAGTCTTCTTGCGTGAGCGCCCGCAATTCCACGCGAATGGGGAGGCGGCCCTGCAGTTCGGCCAGCAAATCGGACGGCTTGGCGTAGTGGAACGCGCCTGACGCAATGAACAGAATATGATCCGTTTTGACGGGGCCGTATTTCGTGGCCACCGTGGTTCCTTCGATCAGCGGGAGCAAATCACGTTGCACGCCTTCGCGCGACACGTCGCCGCCGCGCATGTCCTGACGCGCCGCGATCTTGTCGATTTCATCTATAAAGACGATGCCGTTTTGTTGCACCAGAGTGAGCGCCTGCTGGTTCAGTTTTTCATCATCAAGCAATTTGTCGGACTCTTCGGCCATCAAAAGCTCATAAGAATCCGAAACGCTCATGCGCTTGCGCTTGGTGCGTCCGCCCATGCCTTTGAACATATCGCCGATATTGACCATGCTCATGCTTGCTCCCGGCATGCCCGGAATATCCATGAAATTTCCCATGGGGTTTGAATTGTCGGCCAGATCCAGTTCGATTTCCTTGTCGTTCAAATCGCCATTGCGGAGTTTTTCGCGGAACGAGGCGCGGGTGGCTTCGCCTGCGGTTTCGCCCACCAGCGCATCGAGCACGCGGTCTTCGGCATAGACTTCGGCCATTGCCTGAACGCTTTTGCGCATTTTCTCGCGCGTCATGTGAAGGCCGACTTCGACCAGATCGCGGATGATGGATTCAACGTCTTTGCCCACATAACCCACTTCGGTGAATTTCGTGGCTTCGACTTTTACGAACGGCGCCTGCGCCAGCTTGGCAAGCCTGCGGGCGATTTCGGTTTTGCCGACGCCTGTCGGTCCGATCATCAGAATATTTTTCGGATAAACTTCTTCTTGAAGATCATCGTCCAGCTGCATGCGCCGCCAGCGGTTGCGAAGGGCAATGGCGACCGCCCGCTTCGCATCTTTCTGGCCGATGATGTTGCGGTCCAGTTCGGAGACGATTTCGCGGGGGGAGAAGGCAGGAATATCGGTAAGTTTTTTGTCTTTCATCGATCTTTATTACAGGCTGTTGTCTACAGCCTGTAATCTAGTGTCCGGATAAAAACATTCAAGCAGGTTTTGCGGATAGAGACTTCTTCGCGGCTGCTGCCTGTTGCGCATCAGGGAAATGAATATGGATGTCGCGCGTGTCTTTTGCGCCGGCCTGTTTCCATGTGACGATCAATTCGCCGCCTTTGCCAAGCGCCGCGCCGCGCACGCTGTCTTTTCTGATGCCATGCGCCGTCAGCGTCAGGTCCAGATGCATATTCGCTCTAGTCATACTCACACCTCTATTGAACTTTATTCTTGTTCTTGGAGGCATTCATACGCCGGATGAGAATGGTTCGCAAGTAGAATCGGGCGGAAAACCTACAATTTTTCGATGACGATATTGTGGTTGGTGTAGACGCAGATATCGCCCGCAATTTTCATTGCTTTGCGCGCGATGGCTTCTGCATCAAGATCGTCACGGTCGGCAAGTGCGCGGGCTGCTGCGAGCGCATAATTGCCGCCCGACCCGATGCCGATGATGCCGTCTTCGGGTTCCACCACATCGCCTGTTCCAGTGAGGATGAGCGATGTGTCTTTGTCGCATACGGCCATCAGAGCCTCAAGGCGGCGCAGATATTTATCCGTGCGCCAGTCTTTAGCAAGCTCCACGCAGGCGCGCGTCAATTGACCGGGATGAGCTTCGAGTTTTGCTTCAAGACGTTCGAACAATGTGAACGCATCGGCGGTCGCTCCGGCAAAGCCGACGATGATCTTACCGTCCTTGCCCAAACGACGAATTTTTTTCGCATTCGATTTCAGGACTGTTTGTCCCATCGAGACTTGTCCATCGCCCGCAATAACGACCTGATTGTTCTTGCGGACAGCGAGGATTGTCGTTGCGTGCCAGTTTTGGGAATTGAAAGGGGAGGGTTCGCGCTCGTTCATCATGCGCAGTTATTTATAAAAAATTTGAAAATCGTCAAGACGGGTAATTTATAAAAAGAAATAAAATTATTCTTGCAATTATATTTGTCTATTGTATCGTTATAAGTAAGAAAACAATAAAAACTTAAACAGGGAGCAGTAAAATGAAGTATAGCGATTCCTTCGCTAACGCGAGCAACTTTGTGCGTTCTATGGTTCAACACCCCAAACAGACTTTGATCGATACCTTGCATGGCATCGAGACGGGCGTTTCGCATCTGGAGGGATTCGATAAATTCGCGATTCCCGCCTTCGGCGTTCTTGGCGCTTTTCTTCTCGTCACCGGCGCGGCCACGCAAGATCCAATGGCGATGGGACTTGGATCCTTTGAAATCAGCAATGCAGGCGGCGCCTATATGGATATTGGCCAACATCTGACGCCGCCACCGCCTCCCGGCGTTGTCTAAAGTCTTTTAGAGATTGGAAATACAACCCCGCGATGGCTAAAAGAGCGCACCGCGGGGTTGTTTTGTCGGCCCTACATCTGTACGATAAGCCAGCCTCGGGAAAACGGGGGATTTTCAAGAATAACAGCGGTGAGGAAGCATGGATATTTCAGTATTGACCCAAGATTTTCTGGGCCATCCGGTCTGGCTGTGGGCCAGCTTCATGGTCTTTGTCTTCACCCTTTTGTTCGTCGATTTGTTCGTCCTGAACAAAAAGGACCATGTTATCGAATTAAAGGAATCCCTGCGCCTAGCCTCCATCTATGCGTCGCTCGGCCTGTTGTTCGGGCTTTGGGTCTGGCACAGCGACGGCGGCGGCGATGCCGCGGATTATTACACCGTCTGGTTGCTCGAGCTGAGCTTGTCGATGGACAATCTCTTCGTCATGTCCGTGATTTTTTCATCCTTTGCCATTCCGCGGCAGTATCAGCACCGCGTTCTGGTCTGGGGTATCCTCGGCGTCGTCGTCCTGCGCGGGATCATGATCGCGGCAGGTTCGGCGCTGGTGCAGCAGTACACATGGGTGCTGATGATTTTCGCGGCTATCCTGATTCTGACCGGTATCAAGCTCTTGAAGACCGACACGGAAGAAAAAGAGGACTACACGCAAAAAGGCTATGTACGGTTTTTGAAAAAGCACCTGCGCGTGGACGACCAATTGCACGGCAACCAGTTTTTCGTGCGCCTGAAGGACGCCGCCGGAAAACCGCTCTTGTATGCGACGCCGCTCTTTCTGACGCTTTGCACAATCGAACTGACGGATGTGATGTTCGCGTTCGATTCCGTGCCGGCGGCGCTGGCTGTCACGACGGACCCTTATATCGTCTACACCGCGAATATCTTCGCGATCCTCGGTCTGCGGGCAATGTTCTTTGCTATCGAGCACATCATCCATCGTTTCGAGTATCTAAAATACTCGCTTTCCATCGTGCTGATCCTGATCGGCTGCAAGGTGTTCTATGTCGAACTGACGGACGACCATCTGCCAGCCATTGTTTCGCTGGCGATGACGGTCGGCGTCCTGGCGGGGGGCATAGTTTTGTCCATGCTCCGCACCAAAAAGGGCGAAAGCCATTCCCACACAGAATAACGGGCAAGACATGAGAACGTCATCCATCGAACGCAAGACCAAGGAAACGAATATCGCCGTATCCGTCAATCTGGACGGCGCCGGAAAATCCGACATCAAAACCGGCGTGGCGTTTTTCGATCATATGCTAGAGCAGCTCGCCAAACACGGACTGTTCGATCTGAGCGTTTCCTGCGAGGGCGATCTGGAGATCGATGCACATCATACGGTGGAGGATACGGGCATTGCGCTGGGACAGGCGATCAAGCAGGCGCTGGGCGACAAGATCGGCATCCGCCGCTACGGCCATTCCTATGTGCCGATGGATGAAGCGCTCTCCCGCGTTGCGCTCGATCTGTCCAACCGTCCGTTCCTTGTGTGGAAGGTGGATTTCACCATCGATCGTCTGGGCGAGCAGATGGAAACGGAATTGTTTCAGGAATTCTTCCACGCGCTGGCGCAGGCGGGCGGCATTACGTTGCATGTCGAAAACCTATATGCGGACAACAATCATCACCGCATCGAAAGCGTGTTCAAGGCTTTTGCCAAGGCGCTACGCATGGCAAGCGAGCATGACGACCGTGCGGCCGGGCAGCTGCCGAGCACGAAAGGCGCGCTCTAGGCGTTGTAAACTTTGCGCTGACGGATGACATTCGCGTGCGCAGGGAACTTCTCATAGTCGGCTATGGCCAGCACGGAGTCTTTCAGTGCATTAAATCCTCGTGCATCAACCTTTGTGATTGATGTGCGTTTTAAAAAATCCCATACGCCAGTGCCGGAATATGAGTGCGCCATGCCGCCTGTAGGCAAGACGTGGTTCACACCTATCCCGTAGTTGCCGAGCGAAGACGGTGAGTTCTCCCCGATCAGAATTTCACCCACATTGACGAGACGTGGCAAAACCGCTTCGGGATCTTTCACCTTGAGCAATATGTGTTCAGCGGCATAAAGATTGGCGACTTCAATTGATTGTTCCAAAGAGTCCGTCAGAATTACGCCGCTGTAGGCCGCCATGTTCGTTTGCAGATAGCCGCGCTGCGGTTCGGGCAAGGCGGCAATTGCCATGGCCAAACCTTTGTGAACATATTCTGCCAGTGTTTTGTCGTGAGTGACCAGAATTCCTGCGGAATCGGGACCGTGTTCGGCCTCATTGAGCACATCCAGAACCGTGTTATCGGGATCAGCGCTTTCATCGCAGAGAATGAGCGCATCCGATGGACCCGCGGGCATGCCCGGGTTAATCAGGCCGCCGAGCAATGTCTTTGCCGCCGCGCCGAACGGCGAGCAGGGGCCAAGGACTTTGTGGACCTTGGGGATGGTTTGTGTGCCGTAGGCCATCGCGGCAATCGCTTGTGCGCCGCCAGCTTTGTAAATCTCTGTGATGCCCGATTGTTTGGCGGCATAGAGAATGACATCGCTCACCGATCCATCGGGGCGGGGCGGGGTTAAGATAATGGCTTTGGGCACTTTGGCGACAACAGCGGGAACTGCCAGCATGTAAAGGCTGGAGGGATAAAGATTCTTGCCGCCCGGAACATACAGGCCGACAGAGGTAATAGGCGTGACTTTCTCACCGCCCCAAACGCCCGGTTCAATTTCGAACATCCATGGCTCTTCGACGCGGCGCATCTGTTCTTCGTGGAATTTGCGCACATTGCCGATATTACGGTCCAAAGCTTTCTTTAACGCGGGGTCTATGGTTTTCCCGGCGGCCTCAAGTTCTTCTTCACTGACGCGCAAATCCGTGATTGTGGCTTTGTCGAATTTCAGAGCATAATCCTTTAATGCCTCATCACCCCGGAGCTTTACGTCTTCCAGAATGGGCTTGACCAGATGTCCCACATCCTCAATATCCGCTTGCGCACGGCGAAGGATGCGTTCCTTAACCTTTTTGTCCGTTTCGGACCATTTGTAAAAGCCGATATTCATGGGTGGATTTCCTCTATTGCCTACGGTACAAAAGCACAGACTTTGAAGGAAAGTAAAGATTTATGACTTCCCAACGGATCGCCATTATCGACTATGGATCGGGAAATCTTCGTTCCGCTGCAAAATCCTTTGCGCATGTGTTGCAAGAAGAAGGAATTTCGGGCGAGGCCTTTATCACGGACAAGGCAGACGAGGTTGCA
>QFQB01000135.1 GCA_003241475.1 Micavibrio aeruginosavorus | reverse complement strand
GGCTGTGTATGACGGATCGTGGAGCGAATGGGGCGACGAAGACGCCGGAACGCCGGTTGACGTCAGCGCATAACTGCCTCCCGCTTTAAGTATATCTGCACTCATGTTCAAGTAATGGAAATAATAACTGCCTTGCGCCGGTCGCATGGCTTTGGAATATCTCAAGTTAATGTATTCGTTTTCAGAAGAAATATTTATTTCAAAATAATATGCAGTAAAACTATACTATTCAATGCCTCTATTTTACATCGCACAGAAGAATATAAATGAAATTGTCTTGTTTATTATCAAATACAAAAGTTTTTATTCAAAATAATAAACAAAGACTATGTTTTTTACTTTTTTTCTTGCAAACCTATCAAAATCCACGTAGTAATAAGGCACACACCCTCTATTACCGCCGTTTGTCCGGAGAGCTTCGGTTCTCCGGACCTTTTTTTGCCTGCTACACTTGCTGCATCTACGTTTAAAAAGACACATACGCAGTACATATATCTATTATTGTTTGATAGGCTTCGTTTTCATGAGGGATGGTAATGCAATTAAGATCAATATTTTTTAGCTTTATTTTTAAAATCAGAAATTTTATTGAGTTTTGTGGTCGTCATCCCTTTGCTACAGGACTTTTTGCAATTATTGGCCTTTGCGGGCTTGTGTTCTCCATATATGCCTACATTGGCGACATGAAAGCTACGCAAAGTAATGAAGAGCATGCCCGTGCGATGGAGAAAAAGCTGGCAAACATTGAGAGTAATATTAATAACTCCAACGGAAGAGGCGTATTTCTTTATGAAGAAAAGGTTGAAATGTATTGGAATAATTGGTGGGCGCAACCCATCAATTTACCTGGCGACATTAAAACGGACGGGCCGCCAGAGTTGCAGATAATAGGGTCTGGGAAAACTGTTAATTTTTCAGGCATATTGGATCTGCAATGTGAGAGCCGTGTGCATTACTGGAGATCAACGACAAATCATGACACACCCGTTACACTGGAAGAAATAGATTCTGAGGATGAGGACTTAAGAATTGTCCCACCTGAAGTTTACAAGGCGGCCTTCAAGTTATTTTGTTTTTAGAATTATGAAAATGGCGCGCCCGACAGGAATCGAACCTGTAACCCCCTGCTTAGAAGGCAGGTGCTCTATCCAGTTGAGCTACGGGCGCAACGAGCCGGAAGAAGGCTCAACTACTCTCTAGCATCTTCCTTGGGCGGAATGTAGCGGAAATTGTCCACGTAGTTGCGCGGTTTGACGATGCGCTCGTGAGCCACGGCCAGCGTGTATTCCCAGCCCTGCTGGGCGGCGTATTCCATGGCGGCCTCCGCCGACGGGAATTTCAGGCGGACCTGATTTGTGGTGTCCCCCGAGGCTGTCCAGCCCATCAAAGGCTCAGGCTCGCGGCGGGTTTCGGGTTCATATTCCAAAACCCAGAGCCTTGTTTTGCCAAGGCCGGACTGGGTTGCTGGTTTGGAGGGTCTGTAAATGCGGACTTTCATAAAAGGCGAGTATAAAAGGAAATTCACCTTAATCCAGTTTAATTTTGCTAAATGGCTGGACGTATGGACAAAGCATGGTGTAAGAAGTGTCCTCGGTCGCGGGGCGTAGCGCAGTCTGGTAGCGCATCTGCTTTGGGAGCAGAGGGCCGGAGGTTCGAATCCTCTCGCCCCGACCACCTTCTCTTTTTAGATAAAAAGAGCACACCATGCCCAAACCAACTGCTTCAAATCGCATAGCTATTATCGGGCCATCCAGTAGCGGCAAATCCACGCTAGCCGGAAATTTGTCGCATATGCTGGAGGCACCTGTTTTACATCTGGATCAACTAGCGCACATCCCCCACTCCAACTGGAAACGGCAACCAAGCGATTTTATCGTTCTCGAACAACGCAAATTTATGTTGGATAATGAACGGTGGATTATTGAGGGAAATTACAGCGTCTGTATGCCAGAAAGATTCGATCATGCGGATACTGTCATCTGGTGCGATCCGTCTTTAGCTGGATGCATATACCGCTACATAAAAAGATGCATTGAAGGCGATAAAAATAGAGCCGGTGCGCTGGACGGCGCAAAAGGCGAGTTTAGTATCGAGTTGATAAAGTTTACGCTAAATACGTATCCAAAAAATAAATTAAAATACGCGAATCTAATCGCACAAGCTCCGCACCTGAAACTTCTGCATTTAAAGACGTTCAAGGACATCAAGCAGTTTAAATTGTGATTATTCCGCGCCGGTGGCCGCTTGTTGCGGCGGTATCGGCGGCGGCACGTTGCGACGTTGGCTCGCGTTGCGGGCTTCGTCGATAAGGCTTTGCGCGGCCGCTTTGGATTCCGCCGTCAGCACATCGCCCGCAAGCATGCGTGAGATTTCATCAATGCGTTCTTCGTGAGTAAGTTTGCGCACGACAGAGGTGGTCGTGATGCCGTCCGTGTTTTTGCTGACATGCAAATGCTGATCGCCGCGCGAAGCCACCTGCGGGCTGTGCGTGATGACGAGCACTTGCGTATTTTCCGCGAGTTTCGCCAAGCGTTCGCCGACAGCGGCAGCCGCGGCGCCTCCGATACCCGTGTCCACCTCGTCGAAGATAAGAGTCGGGATTGTCTGTACGCGTTGCACGACGACTTTGAGCGCCAGGATCAAACGCGCCAATTCCCCGCCCGAGGCCGTTTCGGCGACAGGGCTAAACGGCATACCTGGGTTCATGCGTGCCTTAAATGTCACCTGATCAAGCCCAAGCGGAGTCCATGGAAGCGTGGCGTTTTCTTCCACCAGAACATTGAATTCTGCTCGCAGGAGTTTGAGCGGCGCAAGCTCCGCCGTGATGGAATCGCTCAGCACCTTGCCGGCGGCAACGCGCATTTCATGCAGGATATGGGCGTGATGACGGTATTTGTTCTTGGCCTGAATAAGCTCGTCCTGCAATCGCGCAATCGTGGCGCGTCCGTTTTTCAAGCGCTCCAGCTTGATGGAAATTTCATCGAAATAATCGGCAAGACCTTCGAACTTTACTTTCACTTCTTTGCTTATTCCGTGAAGAATGCTCAGGATTTTTTCGTATTTTTCCAAAGGCGCGGTGTCGATTTCGTAATCGGGCGACAGGCGGCGCATTTCATTGACGGCCTCGCGCGAGTTATCGAGCGCAGCGGACAAAAGCTCTTTCAAGTCCGCCATCTTTTCTTCTTCGAGGTTTTTATTGCGTGCCAGCGTGTTGTTGGCAGACGACAAGCCCATGACGACGCCGTTGGCGGCGATCAGCTGCGCAAGGACGGCCTGAAAGGCTTCGGAGGTTTCCTTGGCGATCAGCAATTTCGAGTATTCGGCGTTTACCTCATCGATGAATCCTTTTTTCATGCCCACGCGGTTAAAGCGCATCATGATGTCTTCGAGCTTGGGCAATTCTTTTTTGTGCGTGGTGAGGAAAAGGTTTTCGTCATCCAGTTCCTTGGCGAACTGATGCACTTCCTTCAACGCGTCAGCGACGTTCTTGAAGACTTCGGGCGGAAATCCGCCGGACAGATCGAGTAGCGTCAACTGGTTCGCGGGATCGAGCAAGCTCTGGTTGGCGAACTGGCCGTGAATTTCGACAAGGAAATTCCCGATGGTTTTCAGAGTATCGAGGTCGATCGGCTTGCCATTCAGACGAATGGTGTCATTGCCGTCCAGCCGCACCGTGCGGTAGATCTGAAATTCCTGCTGTCCCGGCGACACCAGTCCTTGCTGCTGCAGATACTTCCAGACGGGATGTGATGGCGGCGGCGCAAACACTGCCTCAAGGACCGATTCTTCCGCGCCCTGCCGGACGGAATCCGGTGCCGACGGATCGCCCAGAATAAGCCCCGTGGCATCCAGCAAGATAGACTTACCCGCACCGGTTTCCCCGGTCAGGATAGTCAAAGCATTTTGGAAATCGAGATCGAGTTTGTCGATAATGACGAACTGTTCGATATGAAGCTTTTTAAACATTCATCTACCTTGCATTGCCGAAAAAGACGTGGCGAACCTTGTCTCCTGCTTGTATCCCCAATCGTCCGGCCGTTCCGCCGTTGAGTTCGAGCACCGCGGCAGCCGGACCTTCGGACTTGATTGCCGTCAGGTCGTTCGGGACGGCATTCGCGTGCACGTTTACGATTGTACCATCTTTGCCGATAAAAATCATATCTAACGGAATTAGCGTGTTTTTCATCCAGAAGGACCTAATTGCCTCTCCCCCGAAATAAAACAGCATTCCGGCATTTTCGGCCATTGTTTCACGGAACATTAACCCCTTTGCCTGTTGCTGGGGCGTCAGGGCCAATTCCACCGTAAAGGGGTGGATTTTGCCGTCGCGGGCCAGAATTTGCAGGACATGGGTAGAATCGGCGTTTTGGGCGCTATTGTCGGAAGTTTCGGCGACCGCCGGATCCGGTACAGGCGTTTGCGCCTGTTTTTGATCATCGCAGGCGGCAAGCGTACAGAGCGCAACAAACATCATCAGGCATTTTTTCATCATCGCAATCCTGCTCCATGGATGCGGGCATAGACCCCGCTTCCGTTTAAAAGGTCATTGTGGCGACCGCGCTCGACAATCTTGCCGTCTTCGAGCACGAGAATCTGGTCGGCGTTTTGAACGGTGCTCAGG
>QFQB01000134.1 GCA_003241475.1 Micavibrio aeruginosavorus | reverse complement strand
AGGCTGCGCTGAATACGCGGAACCATGAAGAAGAGGCTTTATTAGACAAGGATGTTTTGTCGATTGACGTGCGGGATGAGGGCCGTATAACTGTAAGAGCCAAGCCCGGCGCGGCTCAGGACTACAACAAGGCCAACTTTACCCCTACCTCCGCAGGCAAACCTATTTAATGAAACTTCTTAACACAGAGCGCACAGAGCTTTTCACGGAGGATTTGAATAATCTGTCCGGAATTGTTGTGGACTGCGCTGTTCAAATTCATAAGAAGCTTGGCCCCGGCCTTTTAGAGAGTGCCTATCAGCAAGCACTTGCCCATCTCTTGATCAAAAGCAAAATTTCTTTCGAAAAAGAAAAACTTGTGCCTGTTGTTCTGGATGATTTGCAGATTGATGCGGGATATCGTGCTGATTTTATTATCAACAATCAAATTATTGTGGAAACGAAGTCTGTCGAGAAATTGGTTCCTTTGCACACCGCTCAAATTTTAACTTACATGAAACTTGGCGGTTTCAAACTCGGTCTATTATTAAACTTTAACACCCCTCTTATGAAAGACGGGATACAGAGGTTTCGGATATGATTACCTCTGTGAAATCCTCTGTGTCCTCTGTGGTTAAACTCTAATGAAACATAAAGTCAAACCCAAAGGCTCTATTCTCGCGGCGCTGGACATCGGCAGCCACAAGATCGCCTGCTTTATCGGACGCATCGTCGATGATGAGGGCGCGATAGAGGTTTTGGGCGTAGGTTATCAGGGCGCGCGCGGCATCAAGGGCGGGGCGGTCATCGATCTTGATCTGGCCGAAAGCGCCATCCGTTCCACCGTTCACGCCGCCGAAAATATGGCTGCCGAAGCGATGAAGGGCTATCCGCTACGCGAAGTCATCATCAACGTGCCCGGCGTTTACGCGCATTCCCATGTGATGGGCGCATCGATTCAGGTTTCCGGTCATGCGATCACGGGCAATGATGTCCGCCGCGCATTGGCCAAGGCGCAAGATCAGGTCTTGAGTGCCGATTACGAGCTTATTCATACTATCCCTATCGGCTACCGCATTGACGGGCAGGAGGGGATTCGTGATCCGCGCGGCATGGTGGGCCAGCAACTCGATGTTGGAATCCATATGGTGACGGCTGATCTCGGCCCGCTCCAGAATATGGCGTCCTGCATTGAACGCAGCCACCTTGATATCATCGCGCTGGGATCATCGCCTTACGCCGCAGGTCTGGCCTGTCTGGTGGAGGATGAAATGGATCTGGGCTGCACCGTCATCGACATGGGCGCAGGGGTCACGTCTTTCGCCATCTTCCAAGGCGGGCACATGATTTATTCCGATGCGATTCCGGCAGGCGGTGCGCATGTCACCAACGATATCGCCAAGGGCCTGACCTGCGCCGGCGCGGATGCCGAACGTCTCAAGACATTATATGGTAGCGCCATGGTGACGAGCGGAGACGAGTCCGAGCTGATCGAAGTCCCGCAACTCGGTGAAACCGACCGCCACACGCCCAACCATATTCCAAGATCGTTGCTCATCGGAATCATCCAGCCGCGCCTTGAAGAGATTCTCGAAATCGTGCGCGGACGGATTCGCGATTCCGGCATCAGCCACACGGTCGGCCGCCGCGTTGTCCTGACGGGCGGCGGATCGCAGATGCCCGGCATCCGCGAACTGGCGCAAACGATTCTCGATAAGCAAATCCGTCTGGGCCGTCCGATCCGACTCAACTCTTTGCCCGACGCCGCGAGCGGTCCCGCATTTGCAACCACCGCCGGGCTTTTGACCTATATCACCGAGCGCCACGAGGAAATGCCTGCCGAAATCATGGCGACCGTCGAGCCGGGATCGATGTGGGAGCGCGTAAAGTACTGGTGGAAAGAAAACTGGTGATTTCCATACGGCCCTACAATCCACAGGACTATGAGCAGGTTGCCGCTCTTTACAAACAAGGCGACCTTTACGGTGGTCAATTCGATCCCGACCGAGATTCCCCCCAACGCCTGAAAGCCGTTACCGAAAAATTCCCTGAAGCCATCCTGGTTGCTGAGAGAACTGGTAAGATTTGCGGCACAGTTTCACTTATTGAAGACCCGCGCACTGCATGGCTATTCCGCTTCGCTGCGCCGGATGATGAAACAACTTCGCAATTATTCGAGGCGGCCTCTTTGATTCTTAAATCGTGCGGCCACAAACAGGTCTTGGTGCACGGCGCGGCAGGGAGTGCAGCACTGGATGATCGTTACGCATCGCTTGGATTCACCAAGGGCGGCGACTTCACTTGTTTCTGGATCGACGATTTATAATTACTTTTTTACCGTCATTGCGAGGAGGCCGAAAGGCCGACGCGGCAATCCATCCTGCCTTGTTTGTTTTATTGCTGGATGGATTGCTTCGTGGCTACGCTTTTCGCAATGACAATAAAGTACTGCTTTAGAAATCGTGCGAAGTGATTTGATTTTGCTTAAAAATCTGAAGGTGATAAATTGTTATCCCGCCTTTTTCTTGCTGAAATCCTTGAAAAAACGCGATTTTCTCCCCAACTTATCCACAGGTAAATGTATGCATTCTCTTGGCGGTTGCAGAGTCATATGAAACAATCCTGATGTGTGAATCAAATGAGTCTCTTAGCTCGTTTTGTTTGCGCGGCACCTTTGGGGATATGCAGACTTTTTACCGCTTACGACCCGCCGTTTTTGCCGATCATGCGAATTTTCATGATTCCGTTCCGGCACGAACACCCATAGACTCTGTTTTCACTGACCTTAACGAAGAGGTTCACATGGCGATCAACTTTTTAAAAATTCAAGCACCAGAGGTACAAAGATTGTCTCCCAAGATTCACGTATTCGGCGTTGGCGGCGCAGGCGGTAACGCTGTCAACAATATGATTTCCTCCGGACTGGAAGGGGTCGAGTTTATCGTTGCGAACACGGATGCGCAGGCGCTCGAAGGTAGCCTTTGCGAAAACCGTCTGCAGCTAGGCACGCATGTCACGGGCGGTCTTGGCGCCGGCGCGAAGCCTGAAATGGGCATGAAGGCCGCCGAAGAATCCATCGAGGAAGTGATGGATTACCTGCAAGGCTCCAATATGGTGTTCATCACTGCCGGCATGGGCGGCGGAACGGGAACGGGCGCAGCGCCTGTGATCGCGCGCGCTTGCCGCGAAGCCGGAATCCTGACCGTCGGCGTCGTCACGAAGCCGTTCCGCTTCGAAGGCGCGCACCGCATGCGTCAGGCCGAAGCCGGCATTGCCGAAATGCAGCAGTATGTGGACACGCTGATCGTGATTCCGAACCAGAATCTGTTCCGCATCGCGAATGAAAAAACGACTTTTGCCGACGCGTTCCGCATGGCCGATTCCGTTCTGCAATCGGGCGTTCGCGGTGTGACGGATCTGATCACCAAAGAAGGTCTCATCAACCTCGACTTCTCCGACATCCGTTCCGCGATGCTGGAAATGGGCAAGGCGATGATGGGAACGGGCGAAGCCGAAGGCGAGCGCCGCGCGCTCGAAGCCGCCGAAGCCGCGATCAACAATCCGTTGCTCGACGATGTATCAATGAAAGGCGCTCGCGGCCTGATCATCAACGTCACGGGCGGCGCCGACATGACGCTGTTTGAAGTCGATGAAGCCTGCAACCGCGTTGTCGAAGAAGTTGATCCGAACGCCAACATCATCGTCGGCTCCACGTTCGACGATAAAATGGAAGGCCGCATCCGCGTATCCGTTGTTGCGACCGGTATTGATGCCGACAAGATGCAACAACCGGCGACAACGAGCGGCGGCCTGAAAATCACCGCTGTGGGAAAGCCGCAGCCTGAGACGAAGCCGCAATCGCAAGTATTCGAACGCGCGCGTCCTCAGGCCAATGCCATTCAGACATCGACGGCGCAAGCACGCGCCGCGATTCCGACCCGCGCCGCCCAGCCTTTCCCTGCCATGCAGGCAAAAGCGTTCGACGAGCCGGAGCGCGATATGTTTGAACAGCAGGAATTCGCGCCGGCGGCTGAACAGGCGCCGATGCAGCAGGCGCAACCGCCAATGCCCGCTTATGTTCAGGCAACTTTGCCGCAGCCCGCGCCGATCCAGCAACCGCAGGCGCCAATGTCAACGCAGGCAACCGGCCTTCGCGGTACGTTGCATGATGGTCATTTCATTCCGCCAAAGCCGATCGTTCCTGAGCCGCAGGAGCCTGCCGCTTATGGTATGGGTGGCTACGCCGCGCAACAACAAGGGCAGGGCTATAATCTGCGTCCGCCGGTTCCGGGTGCAAATGCCCAGCAACAACAGCAGGAGCGTAAGAAAACGCCTTCCTTGTTCGAGCGCATTACCAGCGGCGTCCGCAATGCCCATGCGCAAGTGCGCCATGCCGAAGAATCTGCTTCTGAAGAGGTCTTCACGGGCTATGGAGCCGCTCTGCCGCCCGCGGGCGTTCAGCAGCAGGCAACAGGCACGGGTGGTTTCCACTCTTCATTACGTGCCACGCCGCGTGCGATGGAAAATCCGGCGCAGGGTCAGTTGAACATTGACGCGCCAGCCGCCAAACGCGCGACTGCCGAAGAAGAACTGGATATTCCGGCCTTCCTGCGTCGCCAGGCGAACTAGGGGCCAATTCGTCACTTCGCTGTGTGTGTT
>QFQB01000133.1 GCA_003241475.1 Micavibrio aeruginosavorus | reverse complement strand
CGAAGACGTGCCGTATCCGGTTCAAATGGAGCCGCACCTCGTGGTCGAATTCTACTCCCGTTAATTGGTGCGGGACGACATTCAAAAAGCCGCCGAAAAGGCGGCTTTTTTATTTCTGTTTTTTGCCGATAAGCGCGGAGATCATGCCATGGAAGCTTTTGACTTCCTGTGATGTCATTTCGGCGCGCCCCAGCATATTTTTGACGTTGCGCATAGCGGCGGGGCTTTCTTCTTGCGTGCGGAAGTAGTGTCCGGCGCGTAGCTCTTCTTCAAGCCGTCTGTAGAGATTGTCCAGCTCGGCATGCGCGGCGGGAAGCTCTTCTTTTGCTTCAAGTTCTGTCGTTGCCGTACGCGGCACGCCTTTGACCGCTTTTTGCTGAAACCATTCATAAGCGCAGAGCAGAACGCCTTGTCCCAGATTGAGAGAGGAAAAATCGGAATTGACCGGAATGGTGATAATAGCGTGCGAGAGCGCGACATCATCGTTATCAAGTCCTGCCCTTTCGGCGCCGAACAGATAAGCGCATTTTTGACCTTGGGATTCGCGAGTGCGGCAATCGGCAGCGGCTTCTTTTGCGGTGAACACGGGCTTAACCATATCGCGAATGCGGGCCGTAGTGGCGTATGTGTAATGGCAATCGGCCAAGGCCTCGGCGGTGGTATTGTAGACCTGTACCGGCGGCATCATTTCCAGTGCACCGGACGACATGGCATTCGCGCGTTCGTTGGGCCAGCCGTCGCGCGGATTGACGATACGCAACTCGTCAATGCCGCAATTCAGCATCGCGCGAGCCGCTGCGCCGATATTTTCTCCCATTTGTGGGTTAACCAGAACAATGACAGGTTTCATGCGATTGTCATAGCGGGTGTTTTGTCGTAAAACAAGTCTGTCGTTCAAGGAGTTCGCTATGAGTTTGATGAAATCGCAGACAGAGGCACGTTATCGTAAAAATGTGGAAGAGGGATCAGAGCCTCTTATCACGCCCGAAGTCAGCAGAATTTTACGCGGGATGTTGCGTGTAACCCTGAAGCGGGCGGCAGATGGGGCTTCCATCAAGAAAAACCAATTACAAAAATATGAAAGCGGAGATTGTGGATTATCGGTCCGCGATAGGCGTTGGTTGCAATCAGCTTTTGAAGGAGCAGGTGCAGAGTTCATCAAAGGTCAGGGAGAGCTCTTCGTTACGCTCAACGGCCAACCCCTCATTGGAATGGGAAAGATTGTGGATGACCTTAAAGGGCTTCCTTTGGGGGCGGCGTGTGCGGAGATGCGTTACGAGCGCGGCCTATCACAGCGTGACGCCTACAAAAGAAGCGGTGTTCGAGTTTTTCGGATTTCGGCAATCGAAAACAATCGGCCACAGGAATATTTTCTGGCAGACCGTGTGGCTTTGAAAAAGCTGTTCGATGAAACGCCTGTAGACAAAGAGGCGGCTTATAGATTGCAATTGCGTCAATGGGGACTAGTAATTTAGGCCGCCTTCTTCAGCAAACGGTCTTTGACTTTTTCAGGGCCGAGCAGGGGAAGAAGAACGGGAAGTTCCGGCCCGTGTTCCATGCCCGTCAGCGCAATGCGGATCGGCATGAACAGCTCTTTGCCTTTCTTTCCGGTCTTTTCCTTTACTGCGTTGATCCATGTGTTGAACGTTGTCTCGTTCCATGGGGCGGGCGGCAATACCTCGGCGGCGGCGGCGGTAAAAGACGGATCGGCAATCTCGGCCTTGACCGGATTGTGCGTTACATTCCACCAGTCTTTGATGTCGGCGAGTTTGGTCAGGTTAGGGCGCACGGCATCCCAGAACGATTCATCGATTCCTTCAAGGCCCATCGCCTTAAGCCGTTCATGCACGGTATCGAAATGCGTGGCGTGCAGGATTTTCGCGTTCAGGCGGTACAGTTCTTCGAGATCGAATTTCGGCGTGTTGCGCGAGAATTTATCAAGGCTGAATCCGTGGATCAGCGGCTCCAGCGTCGTGAACGGCTCGATCGGGTCGGAGCTTCCAAGGCGGCCCATTAGCGAGACAAGCGCCATCGGCTCCAAACCTTCTTCTTCCTTCACGCCCTTAACGGAGAGGGAGCCAAGACGTTTGGAGAGTTTGCCGCCTTCGGCATCGGAGATCAGGGGCAAATGCGCGAATTTCGGCATATAATCCTTGCCTTCCACCTTGCTGATCGCTTCGAACATCTGGATATGGCACATGGTGTTGGACACATGATCTTCGCCGCGCACGATATGGGTGATATCGGTGTCGTAATCATCGATGACCGAGCAAAGGTGGTAGAGCGGGCGGCCGTCTTCGCGGATGACGACGGGGTCGGACATTTCGCGGTCCTTGAATAGAACCTCGCCGCGCACGAGATCATCCCATTTCGTCGCGCCGTCATTGAGCATAAACCGCCAGTGCGGCTTGCGGCCTTCGGATTCCAAAGCGGCTTTCTGCTCATCTGTAAGCTTCAGCGCTGCGCGGTCATAAATCGGCGGCACGCCGCGCGAGAGTTGCGTTTTGCGCTTCAGGCCAAGTTCATCCGCCGTTTCATAACAGGCATAGATGCGGCCGTCTTTTTTCAGCTTCTCGATAACAACATTGTAGCGCTCGTTACGGTCTTTCTGATTAAAGCTGTCATCCCAGCTTAGCCCCATCCATGCCATGCCGTCCTTAATGGCGTTTTCGTATTCAAGCGTGGAGCGCTCGGTGTCCGTATCATCGATTCGAAGCAAGAAATGTCCCTTGTTCGCTCGGCAGAACAACCATGTGACAATCGCCGTGCGGGCGTTGCCAACATGAAGATAGCCGGTGGGGGACGGGGCGAAACGGACGCGGACGGACATGAATGGAGAGCCTTTCTATACAGAAGGGTTTAAATAGCGGGTTTCCAAAGGATTTTCAATGTTTTCGCGTGAAAAATATTGACATAATTTAAATGCGTTTTTAAAGAGTATTCATGTCAGCTAAAGTTCTTGATCGCCCTGATGTTGCGACCCGTAGCCCTGTAAAACCGGAAGTTAAGCCGCCGCGAAAATGGCGCATTGTGCTGGATCACAGTGAGATCCAGCATTACATTCCGGCGGCTGTTTGCCTTTTGCAGGATATTTTCAACAAGGTCCGCGGCGAGGCCGTAGAGCACATACAGAATGCTCGCGCCAACGGTACAGAGGTTGTTTTTACAGGTCCGGAGGATGCGGTGAGGGACAAAGTCGAAGTCGCGGAGAGTTGCCGCATCGAACGGTCTGCGTATATCGATCAGCGTCTTCATTATATCCGGTTTTCGCCGGAATCCTTTTAGTCTCCGCGAAACCCGTTTGTAATCGGCCAGCGGCGGTCGCGGCCAAAAGCGCGGGGCGTGATTTTCGGGCCGGGGGCGCTCTGGCGTCGTTTATATTCGGCGATATCAAGCAGGCGGTTGACCTTCTGCACTGTGTCGCGCTTGAAGCCTTTCTTCACCAGATCATCGATTCCCAGATCCTGTTCGATCAAACCTTCGAGGATCGCATCAAGTATTTCATAGGGCGGAAGGCTGTCCTGATCCGTCTGGTTGTCGCGCAACTCCGCCGTCGGCGCTTTGGTGATGATGCGTTCCGGAATGACAAGCGATTGAGCGTTCCGCCATTTGGAAAGCTCGTACACTTTCATTTTATATATGTCTTTGAGAACGTTGAATCCGCCGCACATATCACCGTACAGCGTGGCGTATCCGGTTGCCATTTCGCTCTTGTTGCCTGTGGTCAGAACCATCCATCCGGTTTGGTTCGAGAGCGACATTAAAACGATGCCGCGCGCGCGGCTTTGCATATTTTCATGCGCTAGGCCGGAGAGGTTCGGAATGCTGTTCTCGAATGCCTTCATCGCAGGTTCGATGGAAATGACTTCGTAGAAACAGCCGAGTTTTTTACAACAGGCCTCCGCATCTTCGAAACTATCTTTTGATGTGAACGGCGAAGGCAGCATCACGCAACGGACTTTGTCTGCGCCAAGCGCATCGACGGCAATGGCGGCAGACAGCGCGGAGTCAATTCCGCCGGACATGCCGATGATAATGCCGGGAAAGTTGTTTTTCTGGATGTAATCTTTAAGCGCGAGTTTCAGGCAATCGTAAATGGCGGCATCGTCGGACGGTTCTTCAGGTATGCCCTCAACCGCGCCGATATAGCTTTGGTTATAGGGTGCCTGAAAAATCTTTTGACCGCTGGCGTCATACGCCATTGATCCGCCGTCATAGACCAGATCGTCCTGTCCGCCGACCTGATTGACGTACAGCAGGGGAAGGCCCGTTTCTTTCACGCGCGCGCGAATGACATCATCGCGCATGGCGCGTTTTTTTGTGCTGTACGGACTGCCGTTCGGCGAAAGAATGATCTCCGCTTTTTGCTGTTTTAGATGCGCGCAGGCAGGCTCAAACCAGATATCTTCGCAGATGACGATGCCGAGTTTATGCCCCTTGAATGTTATAGGTTCGGGTAGCGGGCCGCTGGAAAAGATGCGCTTTTCATCGAACACGCCGTAGTTGGGCAGATTATTCTTGAATGTAATCCCGAGTATTTTTCCCTGATCTGCTAGAATTGCGGCATTGTAGGTTTTTCCGCCTTCCACCCACGGCGTCGTCAGGATAAAGGCAGGGCCATTCGTGCACTCTTGCATCAATTGAACGCTGGCATCCATGCAATACCTGACGAACGAAGGTTTAAG
>QFQB01000132.1 GCA_003241475.1 Micavibrio aeruginosavorus | reverse complement strand
AAGGTTTAAGCACTAGGTCTTCTGGCGGGTAGCCGCAGATAACAAGCTCAGGAAAGACAACGAGATCGAAATCCTTGGCCTGCGCTAGCGCGGCCCGAATAAGCGCGGAGTTGTGGGCAATATTCCCGAGCGTCGGGTTGATCTGGGCGGCGGCGATTTTTAAATCGCCTATCATGCCTTGCGCGCCGCTTTCAATTCATCGGCAACCAAAAACGCCAGCTCCAGAGCCTGATTGGCGTTGAGGCGCGGATCGCAAGCCGTGTGGTAGCGCGAAGACAAATCTTCGTCCGTAACTTTTTCTGCGCCGCCGATACATTCGGTAACATTTTGTCCCGTCATTTCGAAATGAACGCCGCCAGCATGCGTGCCGCAAGCGCGGTGCACGGCGAAGAAGTCGCGCACTTCGGATAGGATATTGTCGAACTTGCGCGTCTTATAGCCGGTGGAAGACACTTGCGTATTTCCGTGCATCGGATCGCAGACCCAAGCGACGGCGCGGCCTTCTTTTTTTACAGCTTCAACAAGCGGAGCGAGTTTTTCTTCAACCTTGCCGGCGCCCATGCGTGCAATCAGCGTCAGACGGCCCGGTTCATTTTCAGGATTCATCACATCAATAGAGTGAAGAAGCGTATCGACATCGAGAGTGGGCGGCACTTTGAGGCCGATCGGATTTTTGATGCCGCGGACGAATTCGATCTGCGCGCCGTCATTTTGGTTGGTCCTCGCGCCTATCCACAAAAAGTGGGCGGATGTATCATACCAGTCGCCAGACGTTGAATCCACGCGGGTCATTGCTTGTTCATAGGGAAGCAGCAAGGCTTCGTGGCAGGTGTAGAAATCTGTTTCGCGCATGGCTGGGACGGTTTCGCCCGAAATGCCGCAGGCTTTCATGAAGGCCAAAGATTGGTCTATTTGTCCGGCCATTTTTTCAAACCGCTCGCCAAGCGGAGAATCTTTGATGAAATCGAGGTTCCAGCTATGGATTTTTTCAAGATCTGCGTAACCGCCCTGCGCAAATGCGCGAAGCAGGTTCAGGGTCGCTGCTGCTTGGTTGTAGGCGCGGATCATGCGTTCCGGATCTGGAATGCGTGCTTCTGTAGTGAACTCGGAGCCGTTGACGATATCGCCGCGATAAATAGGAAGCGTAACGCCATTCTTTGTTTCCTGCGGTTCGGAACGCGGTTTGGCGAATTGTCCCGCGACGCGACCCATTTTCACAATGGGAACCTGTGCGCCGAAGGTCATGACGATAGCCATTTGCAGCAGCACGCGGAATGTATCGCGGATTTTATTGGCGCCGAATTCCGCAAAGCTTTCCGCGCAATCGCCGCCCTGTAAAACAAAGGCTTTCCCGGCGCAGACATCGGCGAGCTGCAATTTTAAACGACGCGCTTCGCCTGCGAAAACGAGCGGGGGCATGCCTGCGATAATGTTTTCGGCGGCCGCCAGCTTCGCTTGATCCGGATACTCGGGAAGCTGTTTTGCCGGTTTGTCGCGCCAAGTTTGGGGGGCCCATGTTTGTGTCATTTTAAGTATACCGCCGAACGAATTTTACAGTGATTTAGAATGCGTTAGTTGTAAGGCAAACGCCTTGAAAACCGCAAGCAAATCTCGTCGATTTTGAATTATGTTAATTTATTTGTCTTTGCCCCAGCGACGATGTAGCCACAGCCATTGGCCGGGATGCTGACGCACCCAGCTTTCGAGGAGGCGGTTGCATTCCAGCATGATATCCGCTTCATCGCGTCCATTCGGGTAAATCTCTTGGTGAACGGTGATGCGAAAACGGCACCCCTCCAGCCGCTCCACTTGCAAAGGGACGATCGGGCGATCAAATTTTAACGCCAATTGCGCAAGAGCTACAGAGGTCATTGCAGGTCGCCCGAAAAACTCGACCGGAATGCCTTGGTTGTATTTCTGATCGATGAGAATGCCGAGCCGCCCTTTGTTCATCATCACGCGCATCATGTCGCGCGCGCCTTGCGATGATTTCGGGATGTAGTTGCCTTTGTCCTCCGGATTGCGGCATTGATCCAGAAGATCGGCAACATATCGATTGTTCGGTGCGCGGAAAATTCCGGCCATAGGGGAGAGGGCGCGGTAGTTGAAAAAGAAAGAGCCGAGTTCCCAATTCGCATTGTGGCCGCTCATGATGAGATAGGAGCTGGTGCGTCCGATTCTATCCAGATTTTCATCTCCGGCAATATCGATCCGCGTCTCGATAATTTCTTTCAAGTGCGGGTATTCTGCGATGACTCGTCCTAAATTATCCCACATGCCTGCGAGAACATGATCAATCTCTGCAGACGTTTTCTCGGGAAAGGACTTTTCCAAATTGGCGCGGGCCTTGCGCGTAGAGGCCATGCGCGGCCCGATGGTGCGGCCAATAAAACCGCCAAGTGCGGAAGCGCGCTCTGCGCCCAGACATTTAAAAATAACCAGTGCGGCCCAAAGGGCGGCGGCTTCCATGCGGTAGCGGAAATCTTTCATGGCCGTATTTTTTCCAGTAGCTTTATCAAAGCAGATTCTTCTTCAAAGCGGTATTCAATGGGAAGAACAGATATGCGGTCTCTATATTCGGCTGGAATGCGCGTGTAATCTTTTTCGGTCGTAATCAGTTGCGCGTTTTTTGCCGATTCAAAAAGAATGTTCAAATCAGCGTCATCATAAGGATGATGATCGGGAAAAGAGCGAAAGCCGGATAGCGTCAGTCCTGCATCCAGCAAGGTTTGACGGAATTTTTCCGGGCGTCCAAGCCCTGCAAAGCCGTAATACGCAAGAGACTTGTCGGGAGATGATGAAATATGCGTTTCTGCATGGATGATTGGTTTTTCCGTCGTGGGTATTTGCGCTTTTCCCGTCAGGATGACGGCAGAGCACTTCTTTAGGGCGTCTTTCATCGGTTCGCGCAAGGGGCCTGCCGGGAGCATGAACCCATTTCCGATTTGGTCGATCACCAAAAAACTAATTCTTTTTTTGATGCTGTTGTTTTGAAGCCCGTCATCCATGATCACCAGATCGGCTCCCATAGCCTCGGCAAGAATAACGCCGGCGGCGCGATCGCGGCTCACGATAGTCTGTGCATGCATGGCATGCAAAAGAGCTTCATCGCCCACATCGCCATAGGTATGGATGGATAAATCAACAACACTAGGGCCTTCCATATCGCCGCCGTAGCCGCGTGTCAGGATGACAGGGTTTATAAATCCTAATTTATCAAAGGCGATTTTTACGAGGGCGTGGACAGTGGGTGTTTTACCGCTTCCGCCTGCCGCAACGCCGCCGACGCAAATGACGGGCAGGGCGCTTTTGTATGGGCGCGTCATCAGCGTTTTTATAATATGAGCGAAATAATAAATTACGGATATCGGGGTTAATCCCCATGCCAAAAAACTTCGCTTTTCCCAAAAAGCGGGGGCTTTAGGCGGCATGCCTGCTCTCCGTGGCGGTAAGAAGCGGCGTAATATTCGCAAGAACAGTCTCGACCACGTGCGTTTTGCGTGCAACGAACACGGCGGACTTTGCCTGCATTGTTTCCAGCTTTGCCTGGTGGGTTAGCAACTCTTCAAGTATGGCTGTGAACTCGAACTCGTCTTTTGTCTCGATGACGGCGCTGTCCGCCTGCATATCGTCATAAAGCTGACGCTGGTTCTGATTATTCGGTCCCGTTAAAACAGCGCAACCCATTTGTGCCGCTTCTACGGGGTTGTGCCCGCCGCCGCCATCGTTGCTGAAAGAGCGGCCTATCATGGCAATAGGAGAAAGCGTGTAAAACAGCCCTAGTTCGCCGAGCGTGTCGGCGATATAAACATCATCGTCCGGAGAAGGAAGAATATGGCTTTGTCCGCGTAGACGGAATTTAACGCTGTTTTCAAAACAAGTATTGGCGACTTCCTCGCGGCGTTCCGGATGGCGCGGGACGAGAATAGTCAGAAGGTTGGGAAGTTTTTCCTTGATCTGTTTATGTGCACGGCATGCCAGGTCTTCTTCGCCCGCATGCGTGCTGGCGTAGACCCACATAGGGCGGTTGTCCGTTGCAACCTTAAGGGCGCTCAATGCCGCCTCGTCAAAGGGAAGGGGCTCTGCGCTGTATTTGATGTTGTCGGTTACGATGACGTTTTTCGCACCGAGCGCACGATAATGGCTTGCGTCTTTTTCCGTCTGAGTCAAAATGACATTGAAGCATCCGATAATTTGTGCGGCGGAATTTTTTGCCTTCATCCAATTCGAAAAAGATTTATCCGACAAACGGGCATTGACCAGCGCTGCAGGTATGCCGCGTTTTTTTAAGGACATCAATAGATTTGGCCAAAGCTCGGATTCCATCCAAAGGGCAAGATCCGGCTTCCAGTAATCGAGAAAATTTTGAACCCACGCGGGATGATCCAGCGGCACATATTGATGAAAGGCGAATGAGGGAAGGCGTTTGTTCATGAGGGCCGCAGATGTTACCGTGCCGCTTGTGACAAGAACGCGAATGTCAGGATGCGCTTTTGCCAAGGCATGGATAAGGATGAGGGCTGACTGTGCTTCGCCGACGCTTGCGGCATGAATCCAGGCCAGCTTGCCTAATGGGCGGGGAAGGGATGGTCTGCCTCTGCGCTCTGCCGTTCTCAGCGGGTCTTCCTTTCCGCGGCGTAGACGGAGCGCCAGCAAAACTTCAAGCAAAGGCAACCCTGCGCGTGTAATTTTTTC
>QFQB01000131.1 GCA_003241475.1 Micavibrio aeruginosavorus | reverse complement strand
CACCATCCCGTCGCCGTTCCAGTCCAGCGCCAGCAAGCCGTCATCGGGCTTCACCCACCCGCTCGCTTCGGCCATCCCGTCCTGATCGATATCCCAATAGACGGAACCGGCCCCGTTCAGCGCAGACAGCTCGATCCCATCGCCGTCCAGATCCAGAACCAAAGGCGAGGCCTGTTGAGAGGCAGAGTTCAATACACTGTGGATACTCTGTTGTACAGAGTTTATTGAACCTACCATATCAACGGGCATTCCATTGAGATGGTCTAGCCCAAAAAAATCAACTTGGTAATTTTTTTTGATTAGTAAATCGTCAAAAAAATCATTTAATAGAATAGTTTCTATTAAGGCATCCGGAGAAACAGCTATGTCATCTCTGCCATATACTCTAACATCGTTTTCCCAGTCAAAAATTAAATTTGTTGAACCGCCGCTTATATAATTATTAATTTCAGTTGAAAGCGCGGAAACCTTACCTTCTTTAGATAGCCCTACTAAATTATCTAGACCATAATCATTATTCCAAAGATCCCTATTTTCATCTCTAATATTGAAAGTTGTAGGATCATTATGTGTAAATTTTTCCAACACTTCGCCAATAAAACGCGAAAAATTATTTGCGTTTTGCGCTCCCAAATATGGAGTAAAATCGTCTGCAATTTGAGAACTAACATATGCATGAGCAAACCCCTGCATCGCATTTATAGCTTTTAGCCGTTATATTGCCATTTCAGGAGATAATTGGGCAACTTGTGCTAATGGGATATTAGCTAAAGTAGCTAATTCTGGATGATTTTCGGCAAATAAATTTATTGCTTCATGACTATAAGAATCGAATTTATATACAAATGTACCCCCCATTGCCACAACTAAGCCAGACAATAATCCCGCAGGCAAAATCCACCCCATATTAATCTCTCCTTTATTCAAAAATTAGTTTTGCAGAATACTTTAGACCTGTGGATTTCTGCACCCATTCAGGCAAAATATCTTTTCCCTTTTTTATTATTCGCATACTAGAGTCATTGGAAATAACATTATTTCCATTGTTGCCTTGAAAAGAAAATTCCACGTTATCCACTTTAACTGCCTTAGCAGGTAATCTATAAACCCTCGTTACTCGACCATTTAGAGAAAAAATAATTCCAGTCTCATACTCACGACCAAAGCTGGGAACGTATAGAACATCGCTTAATTTATAATTTAATTTATTATCTTTAATCAGATCGGAAAGCTTTCCCTCGCTCCATGAATTATCTATTTGGATAACTACCCACACCCGATCCCATTCAAAAGGCGTAATATCTGAAAGTCTAAAGGATTCGTCTGCTTGTTGCACTTTTCCTACAAGCGCATCCATGAATTGCCTTTCATTTTTGAGGCTATATGAATAGGCTAGCGTGTAAATTATGACTGCAATTAATAAAATTGTAGCTATAATAAAACTTGTTTTTTTAGGCATCTTTATAACCCCGATTCCTTTCATTGTTAATATTATGCCGCTATATCGTCAACAAGAAAAATACAATTTTTCTTGTTTGTTCTTACGCAACCATTTTGCGCGAGCCCTGATGCTCCCGCGCTCTTTCGTTGTCGTTTGCCGCCATATTTTTTGCGGCAATATCCTGTACCAACTTCGCAACTTGGTCTGGGCCCTGCCTGCCGCTGTGCGCATTTTGACAGAATCTCGATGAAGGATGCGGCGCAGAGAAAAACGCCCGTTCGGGGAGAGAATTCGGAATTCTCAAAATCCTTCTAAGCAAAAACCCCGCGGAACCGCGGGATTTTGTGTGCTGTATTCTCTTAGTGTCCCAAGCCGGAGACTAAAGGGCGGATGAGGCAGTCATAAGACAAATATTCTCTTACTAAATAGCCGGGCAGTCATTGTAATAGCTTGTGCACTGCCAGCAGGTAGTAATTCCTGAGCGACCACCGCCCCCGTTCACATCAGAAACCTGAATTCCTGCGGATGCATTGGCCATTTTGCTAGAGAGATCATCCATGCCAAGAGCAGACCAAAGAGCCTCTTCCATATTGGCCTGCACTGGCTGCGCTTCACTGCCTTTTTCAAAAGCTGTAACTAACATTTTTTCTTCCTTTCTAAATTTAAAAAACAATCACAAGAATGTTATAATCATATATATAATATATTGTCTATACTAAATTATATTATTTTTAATTTTTTTTGAGGAAATTCTTGCCCCGCTAAACTTGGCAATATCGGAAGGACAGTGCGCAAGGCCGTATAAGCGATGCCTGATTTCCCTTGAAAAAGACTGGGGAAAGCCATTTCTGGCATGACGTTTGATGATCCTCTATTATTAACCGAAAACAATGTAGCCGTCGCATACCGTTCGAACGTTTCAGAAAATGAACCTTTTTCGCTCCGTCGTGCGATGTCCATTAACAAATCAACATTGCCCGCTTCACCACAGCAAAAACGATAGGAATTGCTTAAACCTGCTTTTCCAGAGACGATATTCACCAGTTCTTCCGCCTCTTGGCGCATGGACGGCGAAAGACGATCTTTAATTTCAATCATGCCCCTAACAAAACCAGGAATACCGTTGCACCAACTGTTATTTAACGTTGATGCCCTGCCTTGTCTAACATCATGCCATGCACCTGCTTGCTCATGCACAACTTGCGGATATAAGGCACTCTTGTCCAAACAGGCATTAATTTCCTCAACATCATGTGCGTTTTCACCATGCCTTGCCACAGTTGAAAGAGCCGTAACAATGCCCGCCCAACCGTGAGCATATCCTAGCAAAGGCTTTGCCTCTGCCGGAACGATCCATGCTAAACCACCATCAATTGCTGTTGCTTTTTCAACAAGCCTGTCTGTAGCAGATTTTTGTACATGTAAGACGTCTGACGACCATGATTTGTCGCCGTGGAATTTTAGAACCTGCTCGCACCCCATGATTAAACCTGCGGACCCTTCGATAATGTCCAGAGCATCATCTTCATGAACTCTCTTCTTCACTTGTAACAATGTGTGTTGAATCGAATCTTCCAGCATCGCCCAACGAATTGGATCTAGCCCCATTAAAACTGATTGTGCAAACAAATCGCCGCCATGTCCTACATATCCCAAGGGTTTAAAGGACAGGTTTTCATCAGAACGTTTGGTTTTTTCTATGATACGTGGCCATATTTGCGCTTCGCGCTCAAGAAACGCCTTCAATGTTCCAGCGTCTCCGGTTTTAGTCAAAGCTATTTCTGCAGCTTGCAATACCATTATGATTCCCCAGTAACCGCCAAAGAAAGATTGATCATGAGATACCGCCTTGACTCTACCTTCTTCTACATCACTTTCTAGCGTTAACCATCTGGCGGGAGAACTTTGGGAAATCAGCGCACTTGCTATCGTCTCATTAGCATAAGTGGTAAACTCTTTGGTTAGAGTTGTATCTGGCAACAAAATCTCTTGGTCTTCAAAGTGATAGTGATGTCTGTGATTCGCTAAAAAATCACCGCACCTTCCCTCAAGAGAAATCGCCATCAACTCTTTTTGTTCTGCTATATCGCTACTGTCAAATCCTTCAATTTTTTTAAAAGCGTGTTCTTTTGCGGAGAAACGGAAAAAATCCGGTATAGTGATATCGGATATTTTTATATCTTTTCTACCGACCTCGTAAAACAAGAAAGGCACGTCACACGAAACCAACTGCTTAATTTCGTTGTCAATGATGATGCGAAGCCTTAGGTCGTGATCTTCTACTGTACCAACACCCTGATAAAGAACGGCGAGATCCTTGTGCATGTCTTGCGCATCTCGCAAAAAACGCGGCTGACGCATCCTCTCAAGAATATTCGTATAAAAACTGGTGTCTCTTAATACAAGGCGCAAGGTTAAGTCATCATCCATGCTTGAGACAAAACGCCGAACGACTTCGCGCGCATCTCCATTAAGAATTTTTTCGAATGAGTTTTGTAGTCGTTTTATACCATCCACATTCATACGTTGATGTTTTGCGGGTGGTAGAGATTTTCTGTCTTGTTGGCCTAGCATCATCACAATCACATCGTCCTGAAGTGTGAACGTAACCGGCGGCATAATAGAAACCAATGCAGGCGAGGGCTCTAGACCACCTATTCTGAATCCTTCAGGTCGATTTAAAACATTTTCCTCGAACAAGAGTGTCGCATTAACAGTGTGTTTTCTCCACATTGGCTCCCATGGTTCACCATCATTGTTAAAACTTGCCAAAAGCAACGTTTCCAAATCAAGAGCATATACGCCATCGGCTGTAGGCATGACATTTTCAAAATGCATATCCGTTGCATTCAACATCCATAGAAATGCCGCAACCTGTCCTGCAGACTCAGGATTGGCAAGATTTATAGGTTGCCGCTCCAATTCTCCAATATCCTGCACCCAGCCGTATCCTTCGCAGGATAAAATGTGAATAGGCTGAAAACCAAAGTTATTATTCCCACTAATAAAATTATTGAATACCTTTTCCATCTTAATGGATTTTGGTTTGTAGATAAGCTTATTTCCATCAGCAAATTCGATGCGCATAACAGACCGGCCACCGTTGTGTGGATCGGAAAGGCTTCTCCCAATTTTTATGATGTTTCCATTGGCAGAAATACCAAAATCTTCTTTTATTTTATCCGCGTCTGCGTCAATCCTTTGAAAAAATTCATCCATTGAATCGAAGTAATTTTTTTGAACTGATGATAAAAATCTTAACAGAACGGGATATTCTAAGGCTATATTTTGCCAACCATCGTTCAAAGCATCATTAG
>QFQB01000028.1 GCA_003241475.1 Micavibrio aeruginosavorus | reverse complement strand
CACCAGCACGGTCTGCACGGTGCCGACCATCTTCTCGGAAATGCCAGGCAACGATCAATTGTCGCTGTGCATCGATATGGAAGAATCGCTCATCGAAAAAGACGGCGAACAGCGCTTTTTTACCGATGATGGCAAGCCGACGACCTTGTCCCAGAACGCGCTGGAGTTCTGCAAATCCTATCACGCCGCTGCCCAACACACGATCGAGTTTGGACAAGCTCTGGCTTCTTCGGGCATCCTCGTGGACCGTCATGCGGAAATCACGGTTGCTCCCGGCAAGAAGATCAATTTCTCCGGTTTCCGCATCGTGGATGAGGCCAAACTGGCCGATCTGGATGACAAGCTGTTCCTCGAATGGCGCAAGAAAGGCTGGTTGCCATTTATTTACGCACATCTTTTTTCAGGCGCCCAATGGCAAAGATTGACGCGGCTTCTAAACAAGCGTATGGAAAATAATTAAGCAATAGGGAAATACAACTTAAGGGAACCTCTCGCATGGCCAAGGTAGGCGCACAGCGCGCAGCAGAACTGACCGGACGCTCTAAGTCCACTGTCCAACGCTCGATGAACAGCGGTAAGCTTTCTTTTGAAATCGACGGCAACGGCCGCCGACTGATCGATGTATCGGAACTGGACCGCGTGTTCGGTCTTCTGCCGCAAGGAAGCGCCCCTGCCTCCCAATCCGAAGGCAACAGCCCGCAGGCGGAATTGCAGAACGCCGCCAACCTTCTGGAGATCGAGCGTTTGAAGATGCGCGTCCGCGCTCTGGAAGACCAGCTGGAAATGACGCGCGAGCAACTCGAAGACATGCGCGGCCAGCGCGATCTCTGGCAAAAACAATCGCAGCAAATTCTCATCACCAGCCAGTACAGCCAGAAGCAGGCCGAAGAGCTGAAGGAAGAACTGCGCATGCGCGAAGAACGCGCCCGCATGGCCAAGCAAAAAGTCCTGGAAGACCGCATGAAGCGCATGCAGGGCCAGAACGAAAACGTTCAGGCCGCAGGCGCCGATCAGCCGTCGTCGGGCATGAACTTTCAGGGCATCTGGAAGAAAATCCGCGGCGACAAGGCCGCCTGACAAGGCCCCGCCTTCCCTATCATTCAAAAAGCCGGGCCTTGGGTGTCCGGCTTTTTCTTACGGTTTTTGCCGCGCGGCAGGAATATGATAGAATACGGCTATGAAACAGTTTTTCACTTTTTTCCTGCTAGCGCTCGTCCTGATTTCGGGGAACGCCCTTGCGCAGGAAAAGAGGGAAAAAAGACTCACCTTCAAAACACCGCTCGACTATACCGCCGATGACGGAATCATGTCGGAAGATGAAATGATGGAAGAGGCTATGTACTTTCAACAGGGTTGTAGTAGCAATTCCTATCAGAAGATGTACTTCGATTGTAAATGCCTGGCGGGGGCGTATCTGCAGGTCCGTGAAAAGAACGGTCCGCTGATGACGCATGAGGAAATTTTCAACATCATTACGAACTCCAAACAAACACAATGCGCCAATACCGCGCAGATCGCCGGTACGGCCTATGAGGTTTGCATCACGTATGCGCAAGAGAATTTTGAACTGCGGCGCGACAATCCGGAATATTGCGGATGCGTTGCCAACAAGCTGGCGCGGGACTTTACCAAAGAACCGCGGTTGGGCGTAGGCTATGTGGAATATTTGCGTGCGTCGGCGATGATGTATTGCAAAGACCCGAAAAACCGTACCACACCACAATCTGCGCAAAACACCACAACGACAGAACCCATTGCGCCTGCCGTCGTCGTTCCTCCGCTCGTTAAAAGCGTGAACTGACCACCGTTTTTGCCGTGCTCAAAACGTTGCGCGCATGCGCCCCAGCTTGGGGTAAGAAAGTTTCCGCATAAAAACGCGCGATAAGGATTTTACGGCTCAGGAAGTCCGCATCGCTACCGCCTTCCGACAGCAATGCCTGCGCCGCCAGCGCGGAGCGCGCCAGCATCATGCCCGCCGCCGCGCCGGCCAGCGCCTTCAGGAAGGGAACGCTGACGGCAGCCACATAATCCAGATCGTCTTTGGACAAGGCTCCGATCTGCAACGCGGCCTTGGAGACTTGCTTGTAGGCATCGGCCAGCTCTTGCGCGATCGCCTCGAAATCATCGCCCTTGGCCTCTTTAAGCGCTCCCAGAACACCCTCGAACTCGGCCAAATATGTTTTCAGCGCCGCGCCGCCGTCGCGCAAAATCTTGCGGAACGCCAGGTCGGCGGATTGAATGCCGTTCGTGCCTTCGTATATGGGAAGGATGCGCGCATCGCGGTAGAACTGCGCCGCTCCCGTTTCTTCGATAAATCCCATGCCGCCGTGAATCTGCACGCCCGTGCTGGCAACTTCGCACGCCATATCCGTACACCATGATTTAACCAGCGGCGTCATCAAATCCACGCGTGCTTGCGCCGCCGCATCTCCTGCCCGCGCCAGATCCAAAGACAGCGCGGCCTCGTATGTCATCGCGCGGCCTGCCTCTATTTGCGAGACCATCGAGAGCAACATGCGTTTGACATCCGCATGCTCGGAAATCGTCACGCCACCGCTACCTTTTTTGTTGAGCGGCGCGCCCTGCACGCGTTCTTTTGCGTATCCCAATGCTTTTTGATAGGCGGCTTCGGCAATCGCCACGCCCTGCAGACCAACGCTCAGACGCGCGTTGTTCATCATGGTGAACATATATTTCAGACCCTCGTTGGCGGTGCCGACCAGATATCCGGTCGCGCCGCCTTTGTCGCCGAACTGCATCGTGCAGGTCGGGGATGCATGAATGCCCAGCTTGTGTTCGATGCCGGTACAGATTAGATCGTTACGCGTGCCGTCTTTTAAAAACTTCGGCACGATGAAAAGCGATATCCCCTTCACGCCTTCGGGCGCATCGGGAAGACGCGCCAGCACCAGATGGATGATGTTGTCGGTGAAATCATGCTCGCCGTAAGTGATGAAGATTTTCTGGCCGGAGATTTTATACGTGCCGTCGCCTGCAGGCACAGCTTTGGTTTTGACGGCGGCGAGGTCCGATCCTGCCTGCGGTTCGGTCAGGTTCATCGTGCCTGTCCATTCGCCCGAAATCATCTTCTCCAGATATTCGGCCTTCAATTCGTCCGATGCATGCGCCTCGATGGCTTCGATCGCGCCCTGATTGAGCAGCGGGCACAGGCCGAACGACATGTTCGCGCCCTGCCACATCTCGTTGACCGCAAAGGCCACCAGCCACGGCAGGCCCTGCCCGCCATGCGCGGGATCGAAGACCACAGAATTCCATCCGCCCTCGCAATATTGCCTGTAGGCCTCTTTAAATCCCGGTGCGGTTTCCAGCACGCCGTCTTTGAGCGCCAGCCGCGCCCGGTCGCCGGGATAATTGAGCGGCGCCAGAACATTGGCCGCCAGATCGGACGCAGGCTCCAGAATGCTCGCCACAGCATCTGCATCCAGCTTGCCCAGCGCTTCATGTTCGGGAAGTTTGTCCAGCCCTACCACATGCTCCAGAACGAACATCATATCTTGGGTCGGCGGCGTATAGGTCATGAAGGGGGTCCTTTTGGGCAAGTGAATCGCTATGACCAATATAGTAACCCGCGGGATGTTTATGAACCTCTAAAACTGTGGAACGACACTTAGGGTGAGAATTGATCAATAGGCGGGATTATACGGTACAAAGTGGGATTTAACGGGATGAAACCCGCAGAACTCCTAGATTATAGGCGGAATTCAAAACGGGTTTCAACGGGGATTTAAAAATGGGTTGCCGCGACACTTAGAAGCCTCCCACGACACATGGTTTGAGAATTCAGACGAGAGTGCAACTGCCGCCCATCATGATCGCCGCTTGGATTAGTACGATCAGATACATAGCCTTCAAACGATACTCTTTTCTCGGTTTTGCCTTTTTATCCATCAAATATTGAAGCCTTCTGGCTTGCTTTGAAAAATAGTCCATCCTCAAACCCTAGTATTTGCGCGGTTTCTTCGTTTGACTCATCGCACGTGAATGCATGGCGTCGTACTGCTTTGAAAGAGCCAAATAAATTTTAACGTGGTAGTTGGCGGCCTCGCGAGCGGCTTCCACACGCTCCGAAAGTTCCTTTACTTCCATATAGTTAATGTTCGAATTGGCAGGTCGTAGGCGCGTCAATAGTTCTTTGAATAACATAATTTACTCCACACACAGTTTTGGTTGATGTCTGCTTTTCTAGCCGACATTCCTTAACAGACGATTAAATTTGCTTGTAAAAAGTAAAATTTTACTGCTAAAAGGTTTTTTGGGTATTGAAACAACCAGACATAAAAGGCTTAAGCCTATGATAGATAAGCAAATTAAAGCCGCACGCTCATTTTTGGGATGGACGCGAGAAGAACTCGTGGAAGCGTCCGGCCTATCCCTATCAACCGTTCAAAACATTGAAGAAGGCCAATCGACAACGCAGAAAACGATCGATAAAGCTAAGCGGGCGCTGGAAAAGAACGGCGTTGTATTCACGGATGACGGAATCCGTTTTCCTTCTTCATCCGTTATCCGTCTTGAAGGCAAGGATTGGTTTGTTGAAGTTCTTCAAGACATATTCAACACATTGAAAAACAAGAAAAATAAGGAGGTTCTTATCTTCGGTGCCGATGACCGCGCCTCGCCGCCCAATGTCGTCAAAGGCTTTCAGAATCTGACGTCCAGCGGGGTCGTCATCCGAGAAATGATAGAGGAAGGCAACAGCTTTATCATGGGTGATGAAGAAAATTATCGTTGGATTCCAAAGGATTACTTCAAAAACTATGTCACCGTTATTTATGGCGACAAAGTCGTTCAAGACTTCGGAACCTATGGAGTCCTGTTTTTCAATAAGGACGTTGCCGAGGCTCGCCGCAACGAGTTTGAATACCTTTGGAGCAAGGAAAAGCCTTTAAAAATAAAGAGTTCTGCCGATGTCCGCTACAAAGTATAAGGTTCGTTGCTACGGCGACCATCCCCGCGCATCCTTCGATACTGTCCGCATGGAGATTTCCGTAGGGCAGGAATATCATGAAGGCCAGAAACTGGTTGCCGCAATGGATTGGGCCAAGCGGCATTTTGACCGTATCGTTTTAATCGTAGGCGACCGCATCCAAGGCTACAACATTGCCTTCAAGGAAGGCGTGAACCTTATTCAAGCATTTGAAAAGGCTACAAAAAAAGGCGATGAATGGATCGAAAGAAACCAGAGCATAATCGCAGACGCTGAAATCACTCGCTGGTCAGATTGGCTAAGCCATCCCGAATACGCAATGAATAGAGCCGCTGTGGGCCGCCTGTATGCAGAGAACGAAGAGTTCAGGAATGCAGTAAGGGAAAACATTAAAGGCGTCTGGGAGCGCCGCTTTCCGGTCCAAGCGCAAGATCAGCGCTTTTTGGCACTCTCGGAGCAGTTTGTTTTGGAGGAAACAGCTGTTTTCGCTTGCGCATACAAAGACTTGAAAGGGGTAAGCGCATACCCCGGAGATTTCTCAAAAACATGGTCAATGTTCAAAGACAGTGAAATCCCGCATGCTCCTGAAGGCTTGAAATACAGTCATTGCCTGCGGCTTCAGTTCCGCCGCAGAGAACCGCAATTGGCGGCATAGCACCTTTTAACCCTTTGTGAATAAAAGGTTATTTGCCTGATACTTTTAATAGACGATCTATCAGGCTTTCACTAAATCCGCCCGTAGCCGCCGCCGTTTCACAGATGATCGCGGCGGCCTGCCCGAAACTTTCAGGGGGCATATCCATGTTCCGGCTATCAAGCCTCTTCTTCAGCGCCGCAACGCCTTGTTGGACGATGTCGGGCGTTATCCCTTTCAAATCATTGTTAATTAAGGGAAAATGGCCATAGGGCGATTGTGGTTTTGCTTCAAATCCCGCAAGTTTGTCGCCTTCGCCCGATATCAACCAGATTGGTGATATTTTGGCGGCTTTCACAAGACGAATAACGTCATGAAAGGGAGCTTCATGCCCCTTTTTATAACGCTCAATAGACCTTTCTGATTTTCCAAGGATTCGTGCAGAGGCACGATTGCCACCTAAAATTTTTACAACTTCGGTAAGTCGTTCAATGAATTCGGCGTTTTGTTCCATGTTTTATCGATAGTTCCATCTTATAGCAAACCATTGATGTTGCTAGTATATTTACACTTTTTTGCCAAATATTACGAACATCAAGATGGAAATGTAAATTTCTGTCTTGCATGTTGCTAATATCTGTCGTACTTTGGTCACGTTCGTTACTTATTACCGCGTAGTTCTGTCCTTCCAAGACGCCCACACAGTAGAGATAAAATGCCCGCCAAAGCCGAACCATTGCATCCAGAAGATATCAAGGCCGCCATACGCAAGCGCGGCAAGACGCTTACTCAGCTTTCCCTTGATTACCAGCTGGCTCCGGGCACGGTGCGCGGGTGCCTGATCAGATCAATTCCCGCCGCCGACAAGGCGGTCGCAAGATTCCTAAACAAGCCTCTTCATATGATTTGGCCGGACCGTTACGACGAGCAGGGAAACCCTCTCAAGCCATCCCGCAAAAAGGATAGGACAAATAGTAACGTTCGTCACCGACAAAAACGCACATCTGAATTTACAGAAGGTGTCAAATGACGAGCGCTCTTCTGGAAAAAGCCTGCGACAAATTTGGCGTTACGGTAACTGAATTTATGGACCTTAATGCAACGGCTGCTGTGCATCAGGCCCGCCGGGAATTCGTCTCCATGGCTACTCTGTTCGGATGGACCAATTGGCAGATCAGCCGAGAAATAGGCCGCCCCCTTTATTGGGTCGATTTTTACAAACAATATCCAGCTTCCGAAGAGGTCACCCCTACCTCAACGGACGCGGCTACACAGTCGCCATCTCCGAGGAGAAGTCGTTACACAGCTGATGTAGCCGCACCTAATTCGAAGGGCGGTGCGCGATGAAAATGCCCGTCTCAATCTGTCCCATCCTTCAGGCTGTTTGTAAGGACCATTTAATCACCGTTAAACAGTTTTACGGCCCCGACAACACCCTCAAGCAAGAGGCGTTAAAGGACTACATTCACCGCGCCCATTGCGATCGGGGAATGCATGCGCCCGAAATAGCCCGCAAGCTCGGCACTCATACAGTGCTAGCCCAAAAAATGATTGACGATTTCTGCGAAGGAAAAATCAGCGGGCCACACACCCGTGATGAAGCAGAATGGGCGGCGGCAGACACGATGGTTTATCCAAATCCCATCGCTCAAAAATCTGCCGCCGCTCTATCCATTCATTGGGCATGCCCGCCAAAGATGGAGAATGCAGAATGAAGACTATAACCCTCTCTCTTGCATGCTTCGCTTTCATCTTTGCCGTCTTTGCGGCTTGGAATTACGGCATCGCCCGTCACTACGACGCAGAACGCGGATATCAAGACATTTATGATGCGGGGGCGCAATAATGCCTCCTAAGAAACGCGGATTTGATCCCTCACAGTTCCATTTTAAATTTTTGATCGAGGACGATTCCATCATTCCGCTCGAAGGCGGAAGTCAGGAAATCATTAGCGATTTTGAAACAGCTTTAAGATCATCTTTAAAAAGAACCGTTGATGATGCCGGAAAACGCGCAACAGACCCGCTTGACCGCATCGAAATAGCGGCGCGAATGAGCCGAAAATTAGGGCGAGAGATTACAAAATCCCATATCGACCAGTGGACGGCACAAAGCACCGTACAGCGCCGCATACATGCGGACTCGCTCAAGGCCCTTTGCGAAGTAACAAATGACTGGGGGCCAATGCATTGCTTTGTCGAGGCATGCGGCTTTAAGGCCCTACATCCCGAAGAGGCTATTTGCGCGGAATACGGCGCTCTCACGGCAACACGGAAATTCATCGACGGGAAAATCAAGGATTACCAATCAGACATGGATAACCCTGAGCTGATCAAGCGCTTGATGGACCGAACAACAGAGAAGGGGAAAAGAAAATGATGAAATTCAAGGCCAACGATAATACTGCGCAGGAGAAACATATTACGTCCCTTATCAAGAGCGCATGCGGCAAATCTGGCATCAACATGCCTCTCGGCTATAGCACTGCAGTCAGGAAAGAAGAGGCATTCATTATTCTTGAAAACGAAAAAAGCTATCAAGCCATTCGCATTGTCGCCTCGCCGGATACGATCGAAGAAGAGCGAAAAATGTTCGAAGAAACTGGCCGCTATGAAAGCGTCACCGTAACAAAAAGAGTTGGATAATGCAGATCCCACTGCGTAAATTTGGGGTTATTTTGGCAGATCCAGCGTGGAAATACGATTTGTATTCTCCCCGCGGTGAAGCCAAAGCGCCGCAAGCCCATTATGAATGCATGAGCCTTGAAGAAATGAAAGGCATGCGCGATGACGTAATTTTTGCAACGGGCAAAGATTGCGTTCTCGTAATGTGGGCCACATTTGCAATGCTGGATCAGGCCCTTGAATTGCTGCACAGCTGGGGTTTCAAATATTGCACAGGCGGCGCATGGCAAAAAGTCACGAAAAATGGAAAGAAAAGCATTGGTACGGGCTATGTGTTCCGGTCAAGCGCTGAAATTTTTCTTATCGGGACTCATGGAAGCCCAAAAATAAAAAACAAATCTACACGCAATACCCTTATCACAGGCGATGTGCCTCAAGACCTGAAAGAACTATGCATTAGCGTGTTTTCGCAGGTCCGTGAACATTCGCGCAAGCCGGATGAAATGTACGAATTGATCGAAGGCCTGTTTGATGGGCCATATCTGGAACTATTTGCGCGGAATACCCGTAAAAATTGGGAGTCATGCGGCAACGAAACCGAAAAATATGGTGAAGTTGCATGATAAAAGAGTGGTTTACAGCTAAAGAGATAGCAGTTCTTTCTCTTACAGGGATTCCATCCACTCTTCGTGGAGTTCAAAAGTATGCAGAAAGAACGGGACTAAAATCTCGTCCTAGGAATGCGCGTGGCGGCGGCTATGAATATCACATAAGTTCTTTGCCCGAAAAAGCGCGGATGGATTTGATCAACCAATTGGTCAAAATACCGGAAAACATTACATCTTCAATACCTCAATTGCAAAGATTTGAAGACAACGATGCTGGCAAAACACAAGAAGATAAACGCGTCGCCAAGGTAGCCATCGTTCGCGCTTTTGAAAAGTTCCGCAACGCTTCAGGCTATACGATTCTGATCGCTGAAAAGCCGTTTCAACTGCTTTACGAGAAGCACAAAGTCGAAAAAATCTACACATTGCTGCCGGAATGGGTGTTTGAAACCATTCCATCATTCAGCATTCAATCTCTTCGCAGATGGAGAGCGCATCTCAATTCAAATGATGCCTACAAAGCCTTAGGGCCTAAATACGGCAACCGTAAAGGCTCCGGCATCATTGAACGCGCTGAGGACGGCAAGATGAAAACTTTCATCATTGCCGCAATGCTGAAAAGCCCCCATCTAACAGCTGGCAGTGTTCGGGATTTGTGCCGGGCAAACTTCGGCTATTCCGTATCTGTATCCGAACCCGACGGTTCAATCAAGCATGTGGAACTTCCAAACGTACGGACATTCGTTCGTTTTATGGCGGACTGGAAAAAGAACAATGAAGAAATCCATCTTCGTCTTACCAATCCAGACGCCCATAAAAATAGATATCAATTGGCGCTTGGAAAAGCCGATGCCGGAATTGACCGTCTCAACCAAGTTTGGGAGATCGATGCCTCTCCGCTGGATGCGCTTTGCGTAGACGGCAGATATTCCATCTATGGAATTATCGATGTCTATTCCCGCCGCGTCATGTATATGGTTACCAAAACAGCAAAAACAGAGGCCGCTTTGCTATTGATCCGCCGCGCCATAATTGAATGGGGCGTTCCGGAAACAATCAAAACCGACAACGGCTCTGATTTCAAATCAAAACGCTTTATGAGCGCCCTTTTAAGCCTTGGCATTGAACAAGATATATGCCCGCCGTACAGCGGCGAGAAAAAACCCTTTATTGAACGTTCTTTTCACACGCTTCAGCATGATCTTATGCCACTCTTGCCCGGCTACATCGGACACTCGGTTAAAGATCGTAAGGAAATCGAAAGCCGCCGCTCTTTTGCGCAGCGCTTGGGCGAAGATGATGCAAAAACCTTTGCCATCGAACTTACGCACACATCAATGCAGGTCCTCCTAAATCAGTGGGTGGAACAAAAATACACCCACAGACCCCATAGCGGTCTTAACAAGCTTACTCCATTCCAAAAAGTAAATGCATGGACCCAGCCTCTTCGCCGTATTGATAACCTTCGCGCATTAGACATGCTTCTGGCTCCAGTGGCAGGCGGCGGCGGTTATCGCGTCATCGGGAAAAAAGGCATTCGTCTTGATGGAGGTGAATTCTACTCGGCGGGTCTTACAGCCTATATCGGTAAACGCGTATTGATCCGCCACAACCCCGAAGATATGGGCGTAATCTATTGCTTCACAGAAAATGATGAATTTATCGCGGAGGCACGATGCATTGAACGCGAGGGTGTTGATCCTGTGGCCGCTGCCGCCGCCGCAAAACGCGAACAGAAGCGTTTCAATGCTGAGGTTATAGAGCCTTTACGCAAAGAAATGAGCAAAATCACGCCAAGTAAAATGGCCTCGGATGTCCTTGGACTTTATCAGAGGGAAAACGGCAATGTCACAGCATTCCCGCAACAATCCGAAATCTACACAACGCCTGCACTCGCTGAAGCGAGCCGCGCAACTGTTTCACCGCTCCGTCCGACTATTTCAGAGGAAGAGCGCAAAGCCGTCGAAAAATTCCAGCGTGAATTTATCGAAGATAAACCTTTAGCCAAGCCTACGCAGATGTCCGATGAGGACCGCTGGTGGGCGAAAGCCAAGGCTCTTACTGAAAGGCTGGATCGCGGTGAAATGCTTTTGTCAAACGATGCCAAATGGCTCGAATGGGCAAAAACAACGCACTGGTACAAAGCCCAGAGCGAATTTGAGTTGATGAGTACTTCTACAGTCTAAAAAAAATGGCCCGACGCAACGCCGAGCCAAGTTCAAATTGAAAGAGAGCAAATTATGAATGTCGCAACTATGAAAGTCAAGGAAGAGACAGCTTTTAAAGCCGCCCCTCTTCGCAACCTTGCACTCCTTGAAGGCTTGATGAACAGAACTATGGAACGCCAGCCCCATCTTCCGGGTATAGTAACCTTTTCCGGACCATCAGGCTTCGGAAAGTCAACAGCGGCTGCATATGTCGCCGCCAAGAAGCAAGCACACTATGTCGAAATCCGTTCGATGTGGACCAAAAAGCCATTTTTGGAAATGACATTGCGTCAGATGGGGATCATACCTCAGAAAATGGTCAACGATATGATCAACCAGATCGCCGAAGAGCTGGCCACATCGCAAAGACCGCTCATCCTTGATGAGTTCGACAATGCAGTAAAACAGCACCTCGTTGAGATTGTCCGCGATATCTATGAAATGTCCGGTGCGTCGATTGTGCTGATCGGCGAAGAGCAGCTTCCCCAAAAACTTCAAAAATGGGAGCGCTTCCATGGGCGAATTCTCGCGTGGGGGCAAGCCGATGCAGCAAATATCGATGATGCCCGCGCTCTCAACAAGCATTACGAGCCTGATGTCACCGTCGAAGACGATCTTTTAAAAATGGTTGTCTCTTCAGCGCACGGCTCTATTCGGCGGATCGTTACCAACCTTAACAACATGGCTCAATATGCCAGAGCAGAAGGGAATGAAACTCTTTCTGCAACAGATTGGGGCGGAAGAGCAATCATTGGATCACGAGCACCTGCAGCGAGAAATTTCAATGCAGTCTAAGAAGAAGCCTTTGTCAAGAAAGACGGCGGATATAAATTACAGACTGGACTTAGTCTGGTCTGCTATCCGCAAACTTAAAAATTTTGATTCCAGAAGCCTTCAAACGGCTTCTGGACAGCCTAAAGATGTCGTGAACAGGTATATTAACCTGCTCGTTAAAGCAGGTATCTTGGAAAAATCAACGTCTCCGCGTTTCTTTGCCCCTGTCTACAAGCTGATGAAAGACAATGGCATCCAAAGACCGCTGGTAAACCGCGACGGCACGATTGCTTCTCCATCATCGGCACAGAGGATGTGGATCGCAATTAAAATCCTTAAAGTATTTAACTACAAGGATGTCGCCTTTTCTGCCTGCGTTACCTTCGAAACGGCAAAAGCCTATCTTAAGGGCCTTAAAAATGCTGGATACCTGAGTGTATCAATTCCCAAACAACAATATGCTTTAGTAACTTATCGCTTCATTCCCACAAAAGATACCGGCTTTCATGCTCCTCAAATAATCAAAGGAAATGTCTACGACCATAATACAAAGCGCTACATCCTTCTAAAATCTGAGGTAAAAAATGGCTGAACAAAAGACAAGCACAGCTAAATCAACCGCTTCATCTTCTTGGGGCATGGATGCTCCAGCGTGGATTATTCGTTTGGCGGAAGCATGCGATAGAACATCCCAATCAAAGGTTGCTGAAAAAATCAATCGTTCGCCATCTTTGGTTAATATGGTTTTAAAGAACAAGTATCCGGGGCGTTTAGACGCAATTCAAGCGCGGTTTGAAGCCGCATATAAAAGCAGTATTGAGTGCCCTGTCCTTGGTGAAATCTCGGGAACGGACTGTCTGAAAAATCAGGCGTTGCCTTTCAATCCGGGAAACCATGTAGCTGTTCGGCTTTTCAGGGCCTGCAAAAGCTGTCCGTTCAACGTGAAATGCAATGGAGGCGGCAATGCTTAGTCAGGACATCTTCTCGCTTAGACGCTACTTGGAATCGAAGCTCAATACATACAGCAAAATTGATCTTGGAACGGCTGATTCCATTGCCATCATTCAACAGCTCGAAATCTTCGAGGAGCGCATCGTTGCCATGGAAAATGCAGTTATCAAATCGGAGGTTAAAAACATACCGCCTAGAGATACTGGGAATGTCATTTTATTCAACTCAAGCAAAACCAAAAGAGGCTAGCCCATGAAACTGATCCCAAAAGCCGTTATCGATCTGATTTTTCCGAACAAGCAAATATCCGACATCGGCATGTGGAACCTTCATCAAGGCATAACCAACAAAAAATCCAATACAAAAATCGAAGGAATGAAATAATGAACGAATTTATGATCGACAGCAAAGGACGCCACGTTCCTTTAAAAAATATCCGTGAAACCGACCTGCTGGAAAATCAGCTCGTCGACGGGCTTATGAGCAGAGCGGAGGCTGTATCTGAATCAATCGGCAAATTTAAAGGCGAAGCATTTTCCGATATCAACGCCTTTATGAATCTTCTCGAAGAAAAATACGCCGCATCGATAGGAGGAAAGAAAGGCAATCTAACACTTATGTCGTTTGATGGGCTTAAAAAAGTGCAGGTAGCCATCAGCGATAGCATTGATTTCGGTCCCCAACTACAGATAGCTAAAAATTTAATTGATGAATGCATCAATACATGGACTGCAGACGGAAACACCAATGTGCGGGCCTTGGTTGATCATGCATTCGATGTTGGCAAAAACCAGCGCCTTAATACAAAAAATATTCTTGGATTGCGCCGCCTCAACATTGACGATGAAAAGTGGAAGCGGGCCATGGATACCATTTCTGAAGCGGTCCGAGTTGTATCCAGCAAACAATACATCCGCTTTTATTCCCGTGAAAACCGCGAGGCAGAGTTCACGTCCGTTTCTCTCGACATTGCAAGCGCTTAAATTCTCTAAGGCCATGCCCTATATCCTGCGGAAAAAGATCATGACGAAATTTTCGAAAAGAAACGGCCTAATTGCCAAGATACATGTCGCAAAAAAGGAACTGTGCCTAACGGACGATTGTTATCGTGATTTTCTTCGCGGGATAACCGGCAAGGAATCCTGCACCCAGATGAGTGAAGAGCAGCTTGATGCTGTTGTTTCAGGATTTAAGCGCCTTGGTTTTGCCGACAAAAAAACGCCCAAGCGTGCGGGAAACCGAAAACTGGCAAGTCAGCCTCAGGCGAAAATGATCAGGGGGCTATGGATAACTTTGCACCAGATGGGAGAAGTTGATGATCCGTCGGAAGCCGCCCTTGCCAAATTCGTAGAAAAACGCACGAAGGTTTCCGACCTTCATTGGATAACGCCTGCAGATGCGGACATCGTAATCAAAGCATTAAAAGGCTGGGTTCAGCGCGTCGAGGATTCCAATGAAGGATGATTTTGATGATGAAGACTTCTATGTTGACCCAACCATGCATGGGCTTTTGCTTGTTATCGGGCACGAGGCACTGGTTTCCCTGTCTGAAAAAATCGGCGGACGCCGACTTTACATTCCTAATAATCCGGGCATCAACAGCCCGATCGTTGGATATCTCGGAATGGAAAATGCCAAGCGCCTCGCTGAATGCTTCCCCGGAAGAAGCTTTGACATACCCATCCGCCCCGGTCGCGCATCTTTGATTGCCAAATTAAAAGCCGAAGGCTTTACTGGACCGCAGATCGCCGAAAAAATGAAAATTCATCTTCGCACAGTGCGCGGCCACATCTCCCGAATGGATGATGAGAACCAGCTGGACTTTTTCGGCTGACCCCTTAATAGGGGAAATATTTCCGCCTGATTATAAAATCACCGTTTCAACATACTTACTTCAATGGATAACCGTGAAGCAAGTACCGCAGGAGAAGATGCGCCGTCTGGGGATTTTAACACCCAGACGGCGGAAGTGGTTCCGTTTCCCGAATTGCCTCGTCACTCAAATCTAGTCTTTGACGGCGCGGTACGAGCGCTCTTCCTTCATGAAGGACTTTATTCCAATGATTCAAACGACCCAGGCGGGCCTACAAAATATGGCTGGTCGCTTCGCACTGCTAAACTGTTAGGCGATCTTGACGGCGACGGTCATTTGGATTTCGATTTTAACGATGACGGCAAGGTCGATATCCGCGATGTCAGAATGATGTCCGCCCCTCAGGCAATGGATTTGTTTTTTAAAGTCTTTTGGCTTCGTGAATACGACCTTCTGCCGCCATCGGTGGCGCAGAAAATATTCAATTTATCCGTCAATATGGGCAAGAAACAGGCTCACATCATTCTTCAGCGCGGCATCCGCGCCTGCTCTTCAAAAGTGCTGAAAGAAGACGGCGTGATCGGAGCATTAACGCTGCAGGCAGCACAAGGGTGCTACGCCCCTTCTCTTCTCTCGGCCGTCCGGTCGGAGGCTGGCGGGTTCTACCGCCAGCTTGTTTTAACGCGTCCTACTTCCAAAAAATACATCAACGGATGGCTCAACAGGGCCTACTACTAAGGAGAAAAACATGAAATCCTTCTTTTCTGCAATCGCACTTTGCCTACTTTCGGTGTTAATTATGCCTGCAATGGCATTTGCAGCCGACACTTTTGAAATCTCCATTCAAGAGCCTATTCAAATCCTGATCGGCCTTGTTTTTTCTGCAATCACTGCCCTCGCTGTAGTCGGCATCGTTAAGTTTTCAGAGTCTCACAAGGACACGCTGACAAAACTCGGCATTGACGAAAAGCATCGTGAGGTTCTTCAGGACGCTGTTGCCATGGGTCTGAACTTTGCCAAAAACATCGTTCTCGATAAAGCGAAGGGCATAAGCAACCCGGCAGTAAAGTCGGAATTGGTTGCCGCGGCCTCAAACTATGTGTTGAACCGCGTTCCGGATGCGATTGAGCACTTCGGAATTACGGAAGAGGCCCTGAAAGAGATGATCCTTGCCCGCTTCGATGTCAACACGGGAGGCGACAATGCTGGAGAAGCTAAAACAGTATCTCAGTAATTTCAGCGAGCTGTTCGCCAAGGTTGCCGAGGGAACAAAATGGGCCATTGCCTTACTATACGTTAAACATGCCACACGGATTGAAGATGAAAAAGATGCATTGGAAATTTCAGACAAGATTAAAAGCAAGCAGCTCAAAATTGCCGCTGAACCTGATCTTTCTCCTTCTTCTATCCGTGACCGCATGCGCTCCGGCGATCTTTAAGCCGTCAGATACCATCAAGGTCGCTATCACTGATACGGCTCCACCATTTCCAATGGCGGGGCCGGAAGTCGCCGCGGAATTGGACAGAGTCTGCCCTATAACGAAAGATGAAAATGGACGAGATGTTTCTTCCTGTCCTGCCTTGGACGCCTATTTTGCACGGCTTGAAAAGTACAGCCGACAGATAGGGGTAAAGTCGTGACCTTTGACGATATTTCAAAATGGCAATTGCTGATCCTCTACGGCTGGAACTTCTTTCTTGCCATCGTGCTTCTTTGGCTGAATGCAAAATTTGTTTCGAAAGTTGATTACGACGAGCAGAAAACAACACAGGAAACTGTAAATTCCGACCATAACAATCGCCTTACGACCGTCGAAGTGATGTTAAAGCACTTCCCCACGGAAGATCAGATTAAAGACCTTAGCCTTCAGATTGCAAGGGTCGAAGGCGATATGAAAGGCGCAGTGGAGCGTTTCCGGGCTATCGACGGAATTTTAGAGAGAGTTGAAACCGCTCAAAGCAGAGTGGAAGACTTTTTATTGAGGGCAGGAAAATGAAGTTCAAAGATATACTTGACAGCGATCGTCGATTAGCAATCCTTCGCCTCCTGACCGACGTTAATGGTCAGGCGAATGACAGCGTCATCCATAAAGCCCTAGATGCGCTCGGCCATGCCAACCAGCCGCGCAATCAAATCCGTAAAGACCTTCAATTCTTGGAGAACAACGGACTAGCCAACATCGAATGGCTTGAAGACGTAATGATCGTTAGCATTACGGAGCGAGGCGACGATGCCGCGCATGGCCGCGTCGATGTCGTAGGTGTGTCCCGTCCAAGGATCGGCAGGTAATGCATGGCAAAGCCGTCAAGCATCACCCGCCAGCCTAAAGAAATCCGCGACAAAATCGCCGAGTTGCGGGAGGCTGGCAAAACAATTGATGAAATTCTTGAATGCCTAAACAGCCTCGGCGCGGACGTATCCCGATCTGCATTGGGACGGCACATACAAAAAGCAGACAAGGTGGCAGAAAAAATTCTGCATTCACGCCAGATGGCCGAAGCTATTACCAGTAAATTCGGCGATGAAAAAACAAGCCAAGTCGCCCGAGTCAATCTTGAGATGATGCATAGCTTGGTGCTCAATGTTTTGACTGGGGCTGATGACGGCAAAGATGTTGTTTTAAAGCCGATGGATGCCATGCTGCTCTCCACAGCTTTGGAAAAGCTCTCCAAGGCTCAAAAATCTGATGTTGAAACCGCTATCAAAACAGCTGTTGAAACGGAGCGGCGGGCGGCTATGCAAAAGGCTGCGGATGTTGTCAGCAGGGAAGCTAAAAAGCAAGGCTTGTCCACTGAAACAGTTACAGCTATTCGTTCAAGCATCCTTGGGGTTGAATAATGGCTGATAATACTAAAGATTTTAGCCGGGGAGACAAAAAGATAGTTTCTCTTGAAGAAAAAATATTACAACGCGGGCTTCCCGTGTTCTGTGCCTGCCCTGATTGCGATATTCAAAGCACATTTGTTCCCGTTGTCCTGAGCAATAAAAAGGGCAAATTCATTTCAGCGCTCGTTTGCGTCGGTCCTCAATGCATGGGTGAGGGAATTTTTATTCCTGTTGTCAACGGCTACATTCAAGAGCCAGAGACTTGGGAAGAAGGGGATGGACCATATTATGGCTGATCTCCCCGCAGTTCTTCTGCCTTATCAAAAAAATCTTTTAAAACTTACCGATACATCATCGGTCGTATTCTGTGAAAAATCCCGCCGCATCGGTATGACATGGGGAGTCGCGGCGCATGCTGTTCTTGTTGCCGCCGCCGCTAAAGCAGCAGGAGGCATGAAAGTTTATTACATCGGGTTCAACCTCGATATGACGAAAGAATTTATTGACACCTGCGCGATGTGGGCAAAAAACTTCCGCTCAGCGGCATCGGAGGTGAGCGAGTTTATTTTTGAAGATGATGACGAGCGCAAAATACGCGCCTTTGCAATCGCGTTCGAATCCGGGTTTGAGATTTTGGCTCTGACATCGCGCCCCCGGTCTTTGCGGGGACGGCAAGGATACGTCATTATTGATGAAGCCGCCTTTCATGACGATTTGGAAGAATTGATGAAGGCCGCATTGGCCCTCCTGATCTGGGGAGGGAAGGTTCTAGTTATTTCCACGCATGACGGCGCAGACAATCCGTTCAATGTCTACATCCGGAAAATAAGATCGGGAGAGCTTAACTACGGCATTATTAAAGTTGATTTCAATGAGGCATTGCAGGACGGCTTGTATAAGCGAATTTGTCTAACGAAAGGAATTGAATATTCCAAAAAAGAGGAAGACGAATGGGCTAATGAAATTGTAGAATCCTACGGTGACGGTGCCGCTGAAGAATTATTCTGCATTCCTAGAAAATCGTCAGGGGCTTATTTTCCCGCCGCGCTTATTGAAAGCCGAATGGAGGATATTCCTGTTGTCAGGCTTGCCCATGACAATGATTTTGTCTTAAAGCCGGAAATAGAAAGACAGCGCATCGTTGAAGAGTGGTGTAGAAATGAACTAGACGGTCTTTTGTCGATTCTCGACCCCAAGGCCCGCCATTTCATCGGCGGCGATATCGCGCGCTCCGGAGATTTGTCCGTGCTGTTTCCGTTTGCAATTGATCAAAAAATGCGACGCGTCCCGCCATTTGTTTTGGAACTCCGCAACGTGCCATTTGCCCAACAGCGTCAAATTTTCTGGTATATAATCGACCGTCTTCCACGATTTTCAGCCGGAGCGTTCGACGCTAGAGGCAACGGGCAGCAGCTTGCTGAAGAAACCATGCAAAGATACGGCGCAAACCGCATTCATATGGTCATGACATCCGCCGCTTGGTACTTAGATGCAATGCCTAAATATAAGGCAGGTCTTGAAGATGGCACTGTTATCCTCCCTAACGATCGGGATGTTTCCGATGACCATCGCGTTGTAGTGGTTGATCACGGGATACCGGGCATTCCTAAACAGCGAAACACAGGCCAAGACAAGAAAAAGCGTCACGGAGATTCCGTCGTTGCCGCCGCGCTGTCATACTGGGCCAGCCTTCAGAATATAGTTGAGTTTGATTATACGCCTGTCAACGGCCAGCGGGCCACATCATCTCTTCGACCAAATGATCACGATGAAGATGCGCCGGGATTGTCCAGCGCGGAACCCCCATGCGGAACTGGATCACGCCGATGGCCCATTGCACCAGAATCATGGCGATGAGCACGTATGCGGTGCGCTTTGCGTCCTCCGGCGCGCCGGTCGTGCCGCGCCGGTACGC
>QFQB01000130.1 GCA_003241475.1 Micavibrio aeruginosavorus | reverse complement strand
GAGACTAACATAAGGGGTCCGAAACGGATTTAAAAGGGCAAGTCTTTGCAAAAATACAATAAAAATCATATCTGTGCCGCATTGCACCATAATTTCGCCTCATATGAGCATTAAAAACACAAGCAACACTACAAGAAAACTTAATTATTCAGTGGAGCAAATACGATGAGTTACAAATTTTCCCGCATCGCAGGCAAAAATCGTCCGGTTGTCGTTTTCGAAAAGGCGGCAGGGGCAACACTTGTCATTGGCATGACTTGTTTTCTTAAGGGTGCGTACGGCGACTGGCGTAAAAACCAGGTACTGACGACCAAAGAGCTTGAGAACGCTGCATGGGAAATTGTTCGCCGTAGTAATGATCCAAAACAACTGGTCGTAACGTAGAACAAGCATAATTCAAGGGAGTACAATAAAATGAGCTATCAATTTTCAAATATCATCACCTTAGACGGGCAACCTCACACCACATTCGTGCCCGTTGGCCATCATTTCGAAAAAGCGGTTAACGTCTCTGCGCTGGATTTGTGGCTGGGAACGAATCCTGTTTTGCAGGCTATTCCGGCGGATCAGAAAGATGTCGCGCAAAAGGCAATCATACGCGCTTTCGATGCGGGTGATTTGAATCTGTAAGCATTGAACGGGATCATTGACAAGATGGTCCCGTTTTTTGTACGAAAAGCCGAAAAATAAAAAGAAGCGGCAACAAAGCGTTAATTAGAGTGTGTGATGAAACAAAGAAGTAAACTGTCTTGCGCGTGGGTTTGTGAAGGCCACGTAAGCAACCCGTTCGATCCCGAAAGCAATGTTCCCGCAGTCGTCTATAGACTGCAAGTCACGGAACGGGGACAGCCCAGCGCGCGTCTTGTCGCTCTGCCGAACGTGAGCGCCTATGATCTCAAAACCTTATTGAACATGAAGGCTGGCAAAGAGCCGAAGCCGGAATTTCTAACGGCCGAGCTAATCGACAAAGGGATTGACTATGCTCGCCGTGATAAAAACGGCATGTTGCGCATTGACGCGATCTAGACTTTAACGGCGCTAAGGAAATAATTGACGTCGATATCGCTGGTCGAGCGTTTGAACTCGAGGATCAACGGATCGAAAACCATGCCTTCGATGTTTTGAATATCGGCTCCGGCCGATCTTACGGCGCGGGAAAGCTCGGAGGGCTTAAGGAACTTCTTCCAATCGTGCGTGCCTTTGGGTACCCAACCTAGAACATATTCCGCGGCGATTTTACCAAGCGCGAAAGATTTTGGTGTACGGTTCAACGTCGAAAATACAATCAGTCCGTTCGGCTTGCAAAGGCTCGCGCAGTGGGTAACGAATTGATCGACATCGGCGACGTGCTCAACGATCTCGAGCGCCAGCACGACATCGAATTTCTTTTTCGACGCAATAAGCCCATCCGTAGATGTCGCGCGATAATCGATTTGAAGACCTGATTGTTTGGCGTGGGCGGCGGCCACAGCAATGGCATTAGCATCGGCGTCAATGCCTGTTACATCCGCACCAAGACGTGCCATCGGCTCACAGACCAGACCGCCGCCGCAACCGGTATCCAGAACTGAAAGCCCCTTGAATGGCTTTAATCCCATGAAGTTGCGGCCGTAACGGGCGCAAACCTGTTCTTTGATATAATGCAGGCGAACGGGGTTCAGACGGTGCAAAGGGCGGAATGGGCCGTTTTCATCCCACCAATGGGCGGAATCTTTGGCGAAGTTTTCAATTTCTTTTGCGTCCACGGTGTGCATAATTACAGACTTAATCCGGTAATGGGCCCCGCGCAAGCGGGGATTGTTGTGTGAGATGGCAAGAATAGTCGCAAAATTCGGCGGAACGTCCGTGGCGGACACCGCAAAGATAGAAAAAGCCGCAGAAAAAATCGCGCGCGAAGTGGCCTTGGGGCATGAAGTCGCCGTAACGATTTCTGCCATGTCCGGCGTGACCAACCAGCTTGTAGACTATTGCAACGCTATTTCCACCGAACATGACGTGCGTGAATATGACACGGTTGTTTCCAGCGGAGAGCAGGTAACGGCGGGTCTCATGGCAATAGCGTTACAAAAACGTGGCATTTCGGCGCGGTCTTGGTTGGGTTGGCAGGTGCCGATCCGTTCGGATGCTGTACATGCCAAGGCGCGCATTCAGGATATCAATACCGAAGCGATGGAAAAATCTCTCAAGGAAAAGCAGGTAGCTGTGCTTGCGGGCTTTCAAGGCGTGACCAGCGAGAACCGCATCACAACGTTGGGTCGTGGCGGAGGAGATACGACGGCCGTAGCATTGGCGGCGGCATTGAAGGCCGACCGTTGCGATATCTATACGGATGTGGATGGAATTTACACAACTGACCCGCGTATCGTTCCGGGGGCAAAAAAAATCGATCGCATTTCCTATGAGGAGATGCTGGAGCTGGCATCTTTAGGAGCAAAGGTGCTTCAGGTCCGTTCGGTTGAAATGGGTTTTAAACACAATGTGCCGATTCAAGTGTTGTCGAGTTTTGGCGAGGCTATAGGAAGCGAATTGCCCGGCACTCTGGTGACGAAAGAGGAAGATATCATGGAACAATATGTGGTGAACGGCGTGGCCTTCGCAAAGGACGAGGCCAAGGTAACGATTTTGGGCGTGCCGGACGTTCCTGGGGTGGCAGCCAAGGTTTTCGGCCCCCTGGCGGATGCGGCCGTCAACGTGGATATGATCGTGCAGAATATTTCGCCCGACGGCACGAAAACGGATATGACCTTTACGGTTCCGCAAAGCGATCTGGTTAAAGCGCGCGAAGTGCTTGGAGCGCAAGAACTCTTCAAGAATGTTGAAATTCGCGTTGATACCGATGTCGCCAAGGTTTCCGTGGTCGGGATAGGCATGCGCTCCCATGCGGGGGTGGCGCAGACGATGTTCGCGGCGCTGGCGGATAAAGGGATCAACATTCAGGTTATCTCAACCTCGGAAATCAAGGTTTCTGTCCTGATTGCCAAGGAATATCTGGAACTGGCCGTGCGGGCCCTTCATTCCGCATATGGTCTTGATAAGGCTGTGTAAAGACTGGAAGAATTTTTTCTTTTCGCCTAAACTGCCTGCGTTATGTCAGAAATTACTGAAACGACTGAACCTTCTACGCCGGAATTCCACACGGATATGCCGGTGGGGGAAATTTTACGCCGCACACGTGTGCATTATGGCCAAAGCCTGGCCGAGATTGAATCCATCCTGCGCATACGCGCATCACAACTTGAAGCGCTTGAAACTGGCGATGTTTCGCAATTGCCTGGGCGTGTCTATGCTATTGGCTTTGTAAGGTCTTATTCGGAATATCTTGGCCTTGATGGCGACAAGATGGTTCATCTGTTCAAGGAGCAATCTGTCGGCAAGCAAAAAAAGCCCGATCTATCGTTTCCAGTTCCTGCGTCGGAAAGCAAAGTCCCCAATCTTGCCATTGTAGGTGGTAGCCTGTTCGGCTTTATTGTTCTGGTGGGCTTTGTCTCGTTTCTATTCTTTCCGCGAGAACCCAAAGGCAATATTCCTGCTGTGCCTGAACAATTGACCAAAACGCAACTGAGCGAAGCGCCGGCGCTGGTCGGTCAGACCAACGCGGCGGAAGCAGTCGCGACAAAGCAGGCGGAACAGGCGCAAGCAGAAGGGGCTGACGCAGAGGCCGAGCCTACGGCTCCGGCCAACCGCATCGTGCTTGAAATCACGGACCCAAGCTGGATAGAAATTCGTAACGCGCAAGGCGCTGCAATTTTGCGTCAAGTTTTAAAACCCGGCGATGTCTATCTGGTGCCGGATGAGCCTGGCCTTATAATGTCCACGGGGAATGCGGGCGGCATCAAAATTAAGGTGGATGGCAAAGATGTTCCAAAGCTGGGAGAGATCGGACAGATCAAGCGCAAAATAGCATTAAGTCCCGATGCCTTTGCCAAAAACGCGCGCTAACTGAAAGGGTTATAAGGAAGCGATTTTGAATGTAAGGCTTAAATTTGCGTTAAGATCGGTAAATCCCGTAGTATGATTCTATGAGAACAGACACATTGAATACCAAAAACACCGAAATCGCCCTCCTGACACTGATCGTTGCCCTGTTGCTTGCCAACATGGCCGCGGCAACGGGAATCATCACGTTCTAATCATTTCGGCTAGGGCTTAGGGGTGCAGTCAACGTGATGGAACTTGCCGTCATGCCAGACAAGCGCGGTAGGCTCACCTTCCACACATTTGTCTTTGGCCCGCTCGATGCGACGGTCATAGGCCAGAACAATGGTTTCTCGGTCTATTTCGGGACTCTCTAGCAAAACTTTGTCGATGCTTTGCTTCCATCTAGCCTGATCGTTATCCAGACCTGCGCATAACATGAAAGCAGTTCCAAGTATGGAGCAAGCCACTGCAATTTCTGGCGTGTTCCTATTTAAATTTTCGCGGTATTTTTGAACATCCCAATCCGGGCGCTTTGATGCTTCGATGGCATCGCCAGAAGGTTTCAATGTGACAAAGGTTCCTATGGTAAAGCTAGCGGCGCAGGCAAAAATTTCTATAGGATTGAGCGGGAGAGACGTTGCGACCTTGTATAGAGAGCCACTGGTAGCAAGGGCTCCGAACAGCCGTGCGGCGCATCCGTAAAGCCAGAGGCCTGATCTTTCTTCTTCGGTCCAGATTTCGGAATCTGTGTGCATGGAGAATACGTCGATAGCTATCTGACGAGGCAGATCGGTTTTGCAGAATTGCTTGTTGTCTGGATCATAAGGATATCACCGCGCTTTTCGCAATCGGATTTTTGCCC
>QFQB01000129.1 GCA_003241475.1 Micavibrio aeruginosavorus | reverse complement strand
AAACGATGCCATTACCGCCATGCACGACGGCGTTAAAATGGAACCGACAGCATTGTTTGACTACGCACTCGACGAGCAAATGGATATCGCAACCCGTGCAGACCGCCAAAGCGTTCTGTCTACATTGAAGGCGGCGCTTGGATAATGGGGCTACACGTCAACCTCCTCACCCTCTTCCCCGAAATGTTCCCGGGTTTTCTCGGGCACTCATTGGCGGGACGTGCGCTGGAGCGGGGCGACTGGTCTTTCAACGCCGTGCAGATACGCGACTTCGCTACCGACAAACATCAGACAGTCGATGATACGCCGTTCGGCGGCGGCGCGGGCATGGTGATGCGTGCGGACGTGATCGAGCGCGCCCTGCTCTCACTCCCGAATACCGGTCGCAAGATTTACATGTCGCCGCGCGGCAAGGTCCTCAATCAGGCTCTGGCAAAAGAATTGTCGGCAGAATCCAACCTCACCATTCTGTGCGGACGCTATGAAGGCGTGGACCAGCGGGTGCTTGATGCGCACGGATTTGAAGAAATCAGCATCGGCGATTACGTACTTTCCGGGGGCGAAGTGGCAGCCCTGACCATGATGGATGCCTGCATTCGCCTGCTTCCCGGCGTCATGGGCAACGAGGATACGCCGGACAACGAGAGCTTTGGTAGCGCCACGGGCGGCCTTCTGGAATACCCCCATTACACCCGCCCCGCCGACTGGACCGATGCCGCTGGCACCATCCATACCGTGCCCGATGTCCTGAAAAGCGGAAACCATGCCGCTATCGATAAGTGGCGGGCGGCCCAAAGCCTTGAAATCACTCAAAAGAGCCGGCCTGACCTGCTCAAAAAGCCGTCATAAAAACCTTGAATCCGTTAAGGGTTTCCTGTACAAAGCCCGCAACTAACAACGCAAAAAACAATAGATAGGAGCCTTACCATGGCAAACACACTTCAAAAATTTGAAGCCCGCCAAGTTGAAAAACTGACCGGCAAAAAAGAAATTCCGAATTTTTCCGTCGGCGACACGCTGAAAGTGAACATCAAGATTAAAGAAGGCGAGCGCGAGCGTATCCAGGCATATGAAGGCCTGTGCATTGCCCGCTTCGGTTCCGAAGGCAACATCAATGCATCCTTCACGGTTCGCAAAATCTCGCTGGGCGAAGGCGTAGAGCGCGTATTCCCGCTGTTCTCCCCATCCATTGATTCTATTGAACTGGTTCGCCGCGGTTCCGTCCGTCGTGCGAAACTCTACTACCTGCGCGACCGCCGCGGTAAGTCTGCCCGTATTTCCGAGCGCACGACCGGTCATGGCCTCGAAGTTGAAGCCCATGAAGACGACAAGCTGACGAAAACGCAAAAAACGGCGAAGAAACAGGAAGCCAAAAAGGCCGCTTCTGCTGAAGCCCGCAAATCGCAAGAAGCAAAAATCAAAGCGAAAGCCGATGCAAAAGCCGCTGAAGCCGCCGCCCCTGCCGAAGGCGCTGGCGAATAAGCCTTTTGTTACTATCTTTTTTAAACGGGGCATGGACAAAACGTTCCTGCCCCGTTTTCTTTTCTCCCTCAATCAAAGGAAAACCCCATGCAGTATCTTCACACTATGGTTCGCGTTCGCGATCTGGAACAAAGCCTCGATTTCTATTGCAACAAGTTCGGCCTGATCGAAACACGCCGCACGGAAAACGAAAAAGGCCGCTTCACGCTTGTCTTTCTGGCGGCGCCCGATGATATCACGCAAGCCAAGAGCACACAGGCTCCCCTACTAGAATTGACCTATAACTGGGATCCGGAAGACTATAAGGGCGGAAGAAATTTCGGCCACCTTGCCTATCGCGTCGACAATATCTACGAGACATGCACGTCGCTACAGTCCGCAGGCATTACAATCAACCGCCCGCCGCGCGACGGATACATGGCGTTCATTCGTTCGCCCGATAATATTTCCATCGAGCTTTTGCAAAAGGGAGAACCGCTTTCCCCCGCCGAACCTTGGGCCAGCATGCCCAACACCGGCGAATGGTAAAACAAAAACGCGGGCCTATGAAGGTCCGCGTTTTTTGTTGCTTGCTCAAAAAATAATTTTTATTTCTTGATGCCAACTCTGGCCCCAACGGTTCCGCCGGAACCATTGAAAACAGGTTCAACCACCTTGTTGCCGTTGGCATCGATATAGGTGTCTGCTTCAGTCATGGGCTTTGCCCCTTTCTTCTCTCTCTAAAAGCGTACGCGCTTGTTACTGTGCGGTGCGGTGAAGTTTGATTGGCGCGTTCAGGAAAATTTCCCGACCGCCTTCACCGTGCCCCGTCAGACGCACATTGGTCATCGCTTCAACATCAGGATTGCCAAGTGTGGCTGGCAAATCGCCAACATGATGATAACCGTTCTGGAATATAAGACCGATGCTGCGATGCATCAAGTCAATAACGACAGTTTCGCTCCTTACGAAAGACGGGTCTTCCGCGAAATCGATATGAAGCTTGCCCGCGTTAAGGCAAATATCAGCCTTGATTGGCTGGCTCTGAAGAATAATTGACATTGGTAACAGCCCTCCTGCACTGCAATAAGTCTAACCCCGGACTGGTTACGGAAGATTTAACTTAATTATAGGGTGAGTCGTGTTGCATTGCAACATAATTATAAATTATTCAATAATATCAATATATTAAAAAAGCCGGCGCGTGCCGACTTTGTTTTTTGAATGCACTTTTTTAAAAAGCCATTTTGGGATGGCTTTTTTGATCTCCCAGATAAACAGGCTGTGGCGGTGTTTGCCTTTGCGTCAGAAGGTCGCTGGCAACAGAGCTAATATCTTTTTCCTCATGCGGTTGCACCGGCGGAACATGATCAGCTGGCATCGTGGCAAAGGCAATTGCCGTAGCCGCTGTGATAATGCCCGCCAGCCCAAAAGCGACGCTCAAGGAATGTTTCGTATTGTCAGACATAAGTCCCCCTAAAATCGTACCTGAGGGTAGAATGAAATGGAAAAATGCCGCCAGAACGGCGACTTCATGACAATACTGTGTTTTCAGTGACTTGTCTGTGATATTTTTGCAACGCAGCATGGCAAAAAGGCCGGGTCTCACCGGCCTTTTGAATTACATGTTGTTGGAAAGAAGCTGAATATTTGCGGGCTTATCAACGTAAGGCATGTAGCCTTCTGGCGTCCCGCCGCCGCCCTGCATGGCTACGCACTCATCCCCCGAGCGCACCCATGCTCGGCCCATGCGCGATGCCGTTTGTCCGCCATCGTAGCTGGCGTAGAGGCTACCGTTATCGGATGTGCAGAATTCCTGCGGCAGTTCTTTGGGTGCGTTTGGCTTGTCTGCCGTCATTACCGTGTAGCCAAAAGCTCCAACAGTAAAAAGACCTGCGAGTGCCCATTCCGTTTTCGAAAGATTTGCCAGTTTCATAAACACACCCTCTTATTTTTGAATTTCAAAGACCATATACGAAAAACCGGATTCATGCAATAATTTTTATGTAAATAGTAAAATTATTGATTTTCCGCCGTTCTTTGACCATATAAAAGGTTAAGACATTAAAGGACCCGCCATGAGCAAAGCCCCCCGCACCTTGTACCAGAAAATCTGGGATGACCACGTCATCGACCGGTCAGAGGATGGGACGTGTCTTATCTATATCGACCGCCATCTGGTCCATGAGGTCACCTCTCCGCAAGCCTTCGAAGGACTACGCGCAGCCAAACGCAAGGTGCACCGTCCGGAAGCGACTCTGGCCGTGGTTGACCACAACGTTTCCACGGGCGATCGCTCCAAGCCGACAGAAGATCCCGAAAGCCGTCTGCAGCTCCAGACGCTTTCCGAAAATTGTGACGAGTTCGGCGTGCGGCTGTTCGACATCAAAGACAAACGCCAAGGCATCGTGCATGTCATCGGACCCGAGCAAGGATTCACCCTTCCCGGCATGACCATCGTTTGCGGAGATTCCCACACATCGACGCACGGCGCATTCGGATCGCTGGCGTTCGGGATAGGCACATCCGAGGTGGAGCATGTGCTGGCGACACAGACCTTGATTCAAAAACCTGCGAAATCCATGCGCATTACGGTGGATGGAAAACTTGGCGCAGGCGTTTACGCGAAAGACATGATCCTTGCCATCATCGGACACATCGGCACGGCGGGCGGTACAGGCTATGTGATCGAATATGCCGGCGAAGCCGTTCGCGCACTGTCGATGGAAGGCCGCATGACGATGTGCAACATGTCGATTGAAGGCGGCGCGCGCGCAGGCATGGTTGCGCCTGATGAAACCACGTTTAAATACATCAAGGGCCGTCCGATGGCTCCTAAAGAAGAATTGTGGGATAAAGCCGTTGATTATTGGGCCAAGCTGGCCAGCGACGACGGCGCGACTTATGACCGCGAAGTTGTTTTGAAAGCCGAAAACATCGCCCCTACCGTCACATGGGGAACGACGCCCGAAGATGTTCTTCCCATTACAGGCGCTGTTCCCTCTCCGTCCGATTTTGCCGACGATGCCAAACGCGCCAGCGTTGAACGCATGCTGGATTATATGGGATTGCAGGCCGGGACGAAGCTGACCGACATCAAGATCGACAAAGTGTTTATCGGGTCTTGCACCAATGCGCGGATTGAAGATTTGCGTGAAGTCGCCAAAGTGGTTGGCAACAAGAAAATCGCCGATGGCGTTTACGCCATGGTTGTTCCCGGCTCCGGCCTTGTCAAAGAACAAGCCGAAAAAGAAGGTATCGCCGACATCCTGAAAACCGCCGGTTTCGACTGGCGCGAAGCAGGATGCTCCATGTGTCTGGCCATGAACGCCGACAG
>QFQB01000027.1 GCA_003241475.1 Micavibrio aeruginosavorus | reverse complement strand
AGGTTCGGCATCACGATCGGGCGGGGTTTAGAGGACATACGCATTTACACACCTTTTAAGCAATGGCTTGAATCGCCTTGTTTTTATGATGCGTTTGTAGGCGTTGAAGGCGCCGGCCGTCAAGATTTATCCACAGCATGTGAATAATCATGTTTTTCCAGAAGCTTAACGGTCGGCCAGCAGGCTGCGTGTTTGGGCGCAATCGGTCTCGATTTGCACGATCAGGGCTTCGAGAGAGGCGAACTTGGCCTCGCCGCGCAAACGGGCGACGGGAAGGACGCGCAGGGTTTTGCCGTAAATATCACGGTCTTCAAAATCGAGGATATGCGCCTCAACCTGGCCGGTCTTGACTTCGAACATCGGGCGAATGCCGATATTGGTGGCGGCGGGCCGCCATTGCTCTTCGCCTTCGATCTGCACGAGTGTCGCATAGATTCCATAGGCAGGGTGGAGAATATCGCCGAGCAGTATATTCGCGGTCGGATAGCCCAGTTCGTGCCCGCGCCGGTCGCCGCGGAAAATCTCGCCTTCTATTTCCCATTCCCAGCCGAGTAGCGCATTCGCCTCTTCGATATCGCCGAGGCGTAGCGCGCCGCGAATGGCGGTGGAAGAAAATTTTTCGCCATCCTGATCGCCGATAGCGGCAAAAGCAGTAACGGGGATACCGGCCTGTTCAATCGTCTGGAGCGAGCCCTTGCGAAGCTGGCCGAAGCGAAAATCCACACCGGTAATGACATGGGCGGCTTTCAACCCCCACACAAGGATGTTTTGCACGAAATCTTCCGCCGACTGGCTGGCGAAATCCCAGTCGAAAGGAAGCGAGACGATGAAATCCGCCTTCGCTTTTTCGATCAAACGGTACTTGATGGAGGGCGGCGTGATGCGGAACGGGGGATCGTCGGGGCGGAACAATTTGCGGGGATGCGGCTCGAACGTCAAAACACCGAACTTCAGTCCCTTGGCATTCGCCAAACGTCTGCCTTCATCTAATAAAGCTCGGTGCCCGCGATGCACCCCATCGAAGTTTCCGATAGCGATGAGCGCCCCTTTGGCGGCGACGGGCAATCCGGCAATATCCTGATAAATTTCCATGGCCCTTTATAGGGATTTGAGAATGGCTTTGGCAAGATGTTGCGTGCTTGCTTCCCATTGTGGATCCGGTGTTGTTGGTTCTCGCATCCTCAATGGACCAGGCAGATTCTTGTCGTGGATAGGCGGGCGGGCTCTATAATGAGCAGGCATAAACCGGAAATCCCACCATTCGGACGGCAACGGCAAGACCGGAAGCCTGTGTTTGCGTCCTGCCTGAACAAACGCTTCTTCCAGGCTTTCTCGGTTCTGCAAGATAGCGTTCGGAAAATGCTTGTAGGTCCGTGCCGAATAATCCGACATCTCATCGAACACTGTGCCCATGTCCACAGTCCAGCCATTGCAATCAATAAGGGATACATCGATTGCCATCCCGCGTGGGTGTGCGCCTTGTCCCGGACCAGAAAGCAATCGTGGTTCTTGCAACCAGTGCGGATGGGCTTTAACGATAGGCGTTTCCATGAGCGCGGCTTGCGCTTCTACAGGGCGTAGCCCATCTTTTAAGACGAGTATCCATCCGTGGTTTTTGTTCAATGTTCGCGCCGCGCTTAAAACAACGCGTGCCATATCCTGATGCAGGATCATGCGCGCGTGTTGCTCATACACGGCTGTGCCAAAGATGTTTTCGGGATGTTTTGCATCGGCGTAAACGATATCTATTTTGATAGGCTCATCCCCGCAGAACAAATCCATGGGGGTGAGGTCGTTGATGCCGAAAAGATCAGCCACGCGCCTTTTCCATGAAGTTGGTAAAGGTCTGGCCTATTTCTTCACGTGTTTTGGCGACGTCGTTGGATATTTCGAAACTTCTGCCGCCCTCGCTTAGGAAGCCGAAGATCAGAATCGAGAGCGGGCGTGCGTCATAGCCTTTGAAATAGTTGGCGGCGAGCACTTTTTCCAGTTGATCGCTCAATTCCGCCAGCAACGTTTTTTGCAGGATCTCGATGCGTTCGCCATAGGTAAGGGCTGTGTGCACGTCGATGATGATGCGGCGGGTCTCGGATGTTGTCAAAAGGTCGAGCACGCCAAGACATCCCACCATAAAGCCCGTCCAGACATCGGTTTGCGATGCGATGCGATTATGAATTTCGGCTTGCATTTCCTGCATCAACTGTTCATAGACCGCCCGGAATAGGCCTTTTTTATCGCCGAAATGGTAATAAAGGGAGCCTCTTGCCATACCGCTTTCCGCGACTATCTTGGCCGTAGAGGCATTGTAATACCCCAGCGTCGAGAACTCTTTACGCGCAATATCAAGAAAAATGCGGCGCGTTGCCTCCAGGTTTTCTTTGTTTGGGCCGTGCTTTTTAGCCATAAAATCAATCCCTTAAAATATAATATCACACAGGCATGCAAAAAACGACTGACAGCTTGTCAAAAAACTATATTGACTATCCGTCAGTATTGTCAATATCCTATATATTGACAGATTGTCAGAAAATTAGACCTTTCTAAACAACTATAGCGAGAGGATTGTGTGCCATGGCGCAGTTTTATCCAACATTGGTCACCGATAAACTGGTGAGCACCGTTAATTTCTACGAAGACTATTTCGGGTTTGTGCCTGCGGTGGAACAGGACGGGTATGCGCTGTTGCAAAACGTGAACGATCCGCACAACAAGATTGCCGTATTCGATAAGACCCACCGTTGCGTGGCTGATTTCAATCAGGCTGTGCAGGGCGTCATTCTGAGCATCGCCGTCGACGATGTCGATCAGGCGTATGACACGCTCTACATGGAAGGCTTGGAGGTTTACAAAGAGCTGGGAACCGATGTGCACGGAACCCGCCATTTCGTGGTTTATGATCCGAACAGGATTTTGGTCAACGTGCTTCAGGCGGAAAAAGCGGAGATGAGGCTCGCCGCCGAATAGGATTACAACAAGAAAAGCGACTTTTCCCCTTTAGGCGGGCCGGATGTTTCCCCAAGCGTCCGGTCTTTTTTTAGACCAGCTTTTTCGCCGACAGTTCGTCTTTCAGATAGGCGTAGTAGATCGGCGCCGCGACGAGGCCGACGATGCCGAATGCCGCTTCCATTACCAGCAATGCCACCAAAATCTCCCACGCCTTGGCGCGGATTTGCGTTCCGATGATGCGGGCATTGATGAAGTATTCCAGCTTGTGAATGCCGATCAGATAAAGTAGCGCGACCACGGCGGCCACCGGCGCGACGCTGAGCGAAATCAGAAAGATCACAGTGTTCGAGATGATGTTGCCGATGATCGGCAAAAGCCCGACGATGAAGGTCACGGCGATCATGGTTTTGACGAGCGGCAGTTCATACCCCAGCAAGGGCATGACAATGGCCAGAAAGATACCGGTCAAAAGCGTGTTGAGCGCGGAGATGCGCACTTGCGAAAACACGACGCGACGGAATGCCAGGCCGATGAAGGCAACGCGTTCGGACAACGCATGGGCCAACGGCGCACGCTTGGAAGGCGTTGCGGGGTTGATGGCAACGATGCCGCCCACCACCATGCCGATCAAAAGATGCAACAAAAATACAACGGAGTCTCGTCCGACGACACTGAAGTACCGCGCATTATCAAGCAACCATGTGGAGGCCGTGTGTTGCCATTCATCAATATTCTCCGGCAGATATTGATGCGTCCACACAGGAAGGTAGCTCGTACCTGATACGATAACTTCGGCCATTTTCTGGAACAGCACGACAAGGCTTTCGTTTCCTTCGGAAATATAGCGGGCGAACATGTAGCCGCCGAAAGTCAAAAGACCGACAATCACCACCGCGATGGCGATGATCAGAATGATTTTGCCCACCGCCGGAATAACGCCGACATCGTCGCTCAGACGCTTCGCGCCGAAGATCACAAGCTGGTAAACCAGAAGTCCGCCGAGCAGGGCAGGGAGCAGGCCGAGCCAGAGAACCGCGAAAAGCCCGAGCCCCGAAAGGATATAGGAGGCGAGGGCGACTTTGTGTGTGTCATGTCCGATCATGGACCGCACTCTGCCAGAGTTGGCGTTTCTTCGCAATGTGGGGAAATGGTGGCGGTGGAGGGACTTGAACCCCCGACACAGGGATTATGATTCCCCTGCTCTACCGGCTGAGCTACACCGCCGTTTTGGAAGGGCACTTTATGACCGTCCCAAAGCATTTTGTCAAGCCGCGCGAGAGGCCAAAATCGGAGCCGTCCCGCCGACCGTCAAAGGCATGGCGCGGTTGTCCGATCCGGCAATCCAGCCGCCGCCCAGAACGCGGTTTCCGGCATAACATACGGCAGCCTGTCCGGGGGAGACGCCGTATTGCGGCTCCAGCAGATGGATTTCGGCCATATTGCCGTCGCGGGCATGCACCATGGCATCCACGGCGCGGGTCATGGAGCGCAATTTGATCTGCACCATCTCGCCCTCGGGCTTGATGGAAGAAAGCCAGTTGGCGTTTTTGATATAGACGATATCGCGGGCGAGCGCTTCTTTGGGGCCCACAATCACCTGATTGGAGACAGGATCGATTTTCACGACATAGAACGGATCGTTGGAGTCATTATGGCCGCCGCCGATGCCAAGGCCTTTGCGCTGGCCGATGGTGTAATTGACGATGCCCGTGTGCGTGCCCAGCACTCGCCCGTCGAGATGAACGATATTTCCTTCCAGTGCCGCCTGCGGCGCGATTTTTTTCACGACGGCGGCATAATCGCCGTTCGGCACAAAACAAATGTCTTGTGAATCCGGCTTTGCCGCGTTGACCAGATTGAAACGCTCCGCATGCTCGCGCGTCACGCTCTTGTCCCATATGCCGAGCGGAAAGCGCAGGAAATCAAGCTGTTCCTGCGTGGTCGCGAACAAGAAATAACTCTGGTCTTTGGTAACATCCGTTGCGCGGTGAAGCTCGGCCTGCCCCGTCAAAGGATTGACGATGCGGCGGATATAGTGACCTGTTGCCATGCAATCGGCGCCAAGGTCTTTGGCCACTTTTAAAAGGTCGCGGAATTTTACCGTCTGGTTGCATTGAACGCAGGGGATCGGCGTTTCGCCCTGAAGATAGCTTTCAACAAATCCGTCGATGACGGATTCCTTGAAATTGTCTTCGTAATTCAAAACATAATGCGGAAAACCGAGTTTTTCGGCCACGCGTTTCGCATCGTAAATATCCTGACCCGCGCAGCACGCGCCTTTTTTCGCGACCGCCGCGCCGTAATCGTAAAGCTGCAACGTCACGCCGACGACATCGTATCCTTGCTCATGCAAAAGCGCCGCCGTCACGGATGAATCAACCCCGCCCGACATGGCCACGACCACGCGGGTTTCTTTTTCCGGCTTGTCAAAGCCCATGCTGTTAACGGTTGTCATCTAGGGTGCGCCTCTATTCGCGTTAACTATTTGCCTGATGTCGGGGCAAAAATCAAGATTTTTGCATAATTCCAGTGCCGCGAGGAGGACGGCGAGCCGGATGGTGACGGTGCGGCCCTCATCGGACAGGGTTCGGGCGTGCGCCTTCAATAGTTCGTTTTGCGGAAAATTTTTCTGCACGCGGTGCAAAGCGTTGATTTTATTAAGCCAGAGACGCTGGGCTTTGAGCGCATGGTTGGTCAGACGCCAGAGCACGCGGTCATGGCCGGATTTCAGGGCGTTTTGCGAAGAGCGGGCTTTGCCGGCGGCGGTTTTGGGGCCGGTGGAACGGGTCCAGATTTGACGGGCGCGCATCATGGCCGATTGCTTGGCCCGGCGTTCGGGCGACCAGCCTTTGGATTGTGGTGTTTGCGGGGGCGGGGTGGTTTGTGCGGCGGCGGATTGCATGCACCACTATAGGATTAAATTCATATTTTGTCAATATTCTTGCCTTCGTAGTTGTCATATTGTAGAAAGCGGGCATGAAGATTGATATTCCAAACGAGCAGATAGCCAAGAACATCATCAAAGGATTTTTTAAAGAATTATCCGTGAGCGGGCGTGCCGATGAATTGCTCGAAATGCTTGGCGATGCGGCCTACCCAATCTTTGCAAAAGTTTCCATGGAAACCATGCAATGCAAGGGTGCTATAAATAGCGCCATAGCCGAAAGATTTTTCCGGGTTGCCAAGGAAGGGATTGATGCTGTGGGCGAGGACAGTCCCTATGCCGATCAATTCAAAAACGTTGTTGTCGAAAATGAATTTACACTGAATGAAGACGATTTGGGTATGGCGCAATTGGCGGCGGCTTGCCAAAAACTGGATATTCGTCTCTAGACAAAAAACACTCGACATTTTTTTGCGCGTATACACATGATGGCGGCAACGAAAGAAGCTACCTATGTCCCTTTATCCCGACTCCTTTGAAATCCAGAACAAGGACGGCAATTTCCCCGCCGTGCTGTGCGTGGAGCATGCGCGGTCCTATATTCCCGCACATCTGAACAATCTGGGCGTGAGCGAAAATGATGTTCAAACCCATATCGGATGGGACATCGGCATCGAGGGCGTAAGCCGGTATCTAAGTGACGATTTGAATATCCGTGCGATTTACGGGCTGTATTCACGCCTTGTGATCGACATCAACCGTTCGCTGGAGCATGCGGAATTGATCCGCCCCGAAAGCGACGGCATCAAGATTCCGGGCAATGCGGGATTGGGCGCGGCAGAGCGCGAGGCGCGCATCGAACAGATTTTCAATCCCTATCACGAAGCGGCGAAAAAACTGATCCGCAAGGATGATGTGGTGATCGGCATGCACAGCTGCACGCCGCAATTACGGGGCGGGGATTTCCGTCCGTGGCATATCGGCCTTAGCACCTATGACAGCGAGGACGAGATGATGGCGCTGGCCGAAGTCTTGAAAGAAAGCAATCTGAAGGTCGGCATTCATGAGCCGTATGATTGCCGCGCCATGCCCGGCACCAGTCTGGACACGCACGGGCGGCAGCGCGGACTGCCGCATATTCTCGTTGAAATCCGTCAGGATTTGATCGCCGATGAGGCAGGGCAAAAACGCTGGGGCAATATCATGGCCAAGGCGCTCATCGGGCTGGAATAATTACCAGCCCGTTTTCGTTCCGGGCAAGGCCACAACGAGCCCGTCGAGATCGTCCGAGACCATAATCTGACAGGACAAGCGCGACATCTTGCGCACGTCAAATCCGAGATCGAGCATGTCTTCTTCGTCATCGCTCTTGTCGCCGTCGGGCAGGCATTTGTCCCACCACTGGGGATGCACATAAAGATGGCATGTCGCGCAGGCGAGCGATCCGCCGCATGATCCTTCGATTTGCGGAATATTGTTTTTCAGCGCGACCTCCATCAGCGAGAGGCCGGCAGGGGCCTCTACGACTTTTTCGGTGCCGTCTTTTTGGATGAAGGTGATTTTGGGCATTATTTTCTCACTCGTGTCAGAACCTTGCGCAACGCGTCCAGCGCCGCATCTATTTCGGCTTCGGTCGTAGCCCACCCGGTTGAAAACCGCAAGGCGGACTTCGCCTCGGCTTCGCTGTATCCCATGACGGTCAGAACATGGCTGGGCTTGAATGTCCCCGAAGAGCAGGCCGAGCCGCTTGAGGCCGAAACCCCTTCGAGATCAAGCGCCATCAGCATGGTTTCGGCGGAAACATGCGGGATGATGACGTTCGTCGTATTCGAAACGCGCGGCGCATTCTCGCCGGTGATGACCAGATCGTTCGCGATCGTCTTCAGCGCGGATTCCAGCTTTGCCTGCAGGGATTTCGTGCGGGTTTGATAGGCCGCGATTTCGGCGGCCGCAATTTTCGCCGCCGCGCCCATGCCTGCGATCCCGGCGATATTTTCCGTGCCCGCACGCTGGCGCTTTTCTTGCCCGCCGCCGTGCAGGAATTTGGGTATCTGCAAACCGGTCCGGAAGATCAGCGCGCCGACGCCTTGCGGCCCCCCGAACTTGTGCGCGGAAAGCGTCATGTAGTCCGCGCCGAGCGATGTGAAATCGAGCGCGATGCGCCCCGCCGCCTGCACGGCATCGCATAGCAGCAGCGCGCCGTGTTTTTTGCAAAGCGCGGAAACTTCGGCAAGCGGCTGAATAACGCCGGTTTCGGAATTGACGAGCTGCACGCACACAAGATCGGCGGGCAGAAGTTTTTCGAACGCATCCAGATCAATCGCGCCGTCCTTTGTCACCGGAATTTTTTGCGCAAACGGCGCGGCCTCGAGAACGGACGGATGTTCGGCTGCCAAAATCAAAACGCGCTTGTCTTTATAGCCCGACAAAATGGTATTGTTGCCTTCGGTCGCGCCGGAATTGAAAATCACCTGCGCCGGTTGAACGCCGACGAGCGCGGCGACTTCGCTTCGCGCATCTTCGATGATCTTGCGCGCAGAGCGGCCATCGCCGTGAATGCTCGACGCATTTCCGGCAACGCGCATGGCCTCGCCGACGCGCGCGATAACTTCGGGGCGAATAGGGGCTGTCGCGTTGTAATCGAGGTAAATTCGTGCCATGCGGGATATATAAGGGTTTTTCGTAACTTTTGAAAGTCTCAGGTTTAAACGGGGTTATTTCACAGAAGGTCTCCTTACCCACATAGGAATCAAGGGGTTAAACGATTAATTTGGACTTTTTCGAACGAGGTCTTTATACAGGGGAACAGAAATTGCTCTTTTGTGTGGAAAGACATAGATGCCAGAAATTATTTTTAACGGCCCTGCCGGCCGCCTCGAAGCCCGCTACCATCACTCCAAAACACCGAACGCGCCGCTCGCGCTTTGCCTGCATCCGTCGCCGGAACACGGCGGCACCATGAACAACAAAAACACATATCTTTTGTATCAGGCGATGGTCGCGCGCGGATTTTCGACGATGCGCTTCAACTTCCGCGGCGTCGGCAGATCGCAAGGCGTGTTCGACCGCGGCGAGGGCGAATTGTCCGATGCCGCTTCCGCGCTCGACTGGATGCAGCAATTGAATCCCAACGCGCCCTATGTGTGGGTCGCAGGCTTTCAATTCGGCGCGTGGATCGGCATGCAACTTTTGATGCGCCGTCCGGAAATTCAAGGATTCATTTCCGTCGCCCCTCCGGCCAATATTTATGATTTCAGCTTCCTTGCGCCTTGCCCGTCTTCGGGGCTGATCCTGCACGGACAAAAAGACAATATCGTGCCCGAGCCTTCGGTCGCCAAGCTGGTTGAAAAACTGCAGGCGCAAAAAGGCATCGAGATCGATTACCGCGTCGTGCCGAGCGCCAACCACTTCTTCCACGAGAAGACGGACGACATGGTGGCTGCAGTCCACGACCACATGGACAAAGCCGGCGGCGGCAAGCGCATCGCGCAGATTGCCAAGGCAGCGTAAAGACTGAAAAAAGCCCCGCGAATGCGGGGTTTTTTCTTTTAGACGAAAACAGGTTCCCCTCAGCAGCGGCAATTATTTCAATGCGCGAAGTTCTTCCAGCGTTTTGGCCGCACTTTCGCGAAGTCGGTCTTCGTTGATATAATCATCAGGATCATCTTCAGGTTCAAGCGGAAGATCGGTGAATTGATCCACCGAGAAAAATAAATTCTCTACAGAATTATAGGCCTCTAATAACCTCTCATCTTTATGCCATAGAGTCAGAAATTGTTTTTCAAACTCTAATGCCGTAATGGATTTTGCCAAAAATTTTTCTATCAGTTCGATAAATGATTGCACATATTCTATGTTCATTTCTTTCCTCCGCCCAAATTTCCATTGATTTTCATGTAATTTATTTGTTCTTCTTTCAATTTCCAAGCCGATTTAAAATTGCCCTTGCTATCCCGTATGACATTCAAATGTGTTTTGGGATCATAATAATGTGTTACAGGCTCATTGTGTAGCTTGCCTGATTTTTCAATAGTATTGGGAGACCGAACATGATTTTCTAGAGCTTTTTTGTAAGCTTCTAGAGTTTTGTTATTTTGATTTCCTTTTACACCAAAAATATCAGCATGTTTGAATTTTTTCTGTAGTTGAGACTTTGGTGCATTTTTTATCCAACTCACATCCCTCATAGCCGCTTCCCGCGCCAACTGTTTGGCCGCGATCTGGGCCACGATTTCACGGGCTGTAAATTTTGTCGCTGAGACTGCCCCTCCGCCGATGAAGTCAAACGGACTCCATGTTGGATTGATTTCATCAAGCCCCGGCAAGATTTGAACGAGATCGACGTTAAGACCTTTGGACGGGGCGAGTTTTTCGAGCGCGGCCGTTTTTCCCAAACGCTCCTCTCGCCGTTTATTCACCCATTCGATCCATGGATGATAGGGCGGGGCGACAGGCTCCGCCCAGCAGCGGCAATTGTAATCTTCGGAAGGGTGGCCGCCTTCGGGCGGATCGCCCCATAAAAAGCGCTTTCCGCTGCGAAGGGCGTGCGGCCCGCGCACCTTTTCATCGCCGACCGTGCGCCAGATGTAAGCGCCGGAAAAAATATAATCGCGGTCCATGTAATCAAGGTCGTCGTTCAAAATCCGTTCGGTCGTGCTGCCGGGACCAAGATCGATATCATCGAAAAAGATCGTGCTCTTTCTTTGATAGGCGTAAACCGAATCCTTCAATCCGTCGTCGATGTCGCTGTTCATGCCCGTGTCTTCATCGGGCGTGTAATAGCCGAGGCGGTTGAGCGCGCCCTTGAGCTGGCGCACGGCATAGCGTTCGTCCTCCGTTTCGGGCGGACGGGAAAGATCTATTTTTGCGGCGAGCCTGATCTCCACGCGCGTTTCCTTTCCGCCCGCCGGAATCCGGGCGCAAAAAAAGCCGCTTGGCGTATCCCGTTTTTGGGGACGCGAAGCGGCGGTTGTTTGTTAGGAATATAAGTCTATTTTGGCGGAATTGTCAAGCGGCTTTTTTCGATCCCTTGAGAACGGAAAGAATGTCCTCCGTGTGGCCGGGGACTTTGACCTTGCTCCAGATCTTCTCGATCCTGCCGTTTTCGTCGATCAAAAAGGTCGAACGCTCGATGCCCATATATTTGCGCCCGTACATGCTTTTTTCAGCCCACACGCCGTAGCGCTCGCAGACATCGCCTTCTTCATCGGAAGCCAGCGGGAATTGCAGATCGTACTTGGCCTTGAACTTGTCGTGCTTTTTGACGCTGCATTTGGAGATGCCGACGATGGCCACGCCCAGTTTTTCAAAGGACTTTATATTTTCGGAAAAAGAGCAGGATTCCGCCGTGCAGCCGGACGTATCATCCTTGGGGTAAAAATAAACAAGGACCTTTTCGCCTTTCTTGTCGGACAGTTTGAAGCGGCCGTTGTTGTCTGTCGGCAGGTCGATTTCGGGCGCTTTGGAACCTTCGGTGAGCGTGGTCATTTGTATCTCCGTTTTATAATTATGCTCTATTACTTTGATTTTATGCGCAAAAAGTCAATATAGTATCCTGACAAAGGGGCCGTTTTATTCTATTGTGCCAGATGACAGCTACAGGATTTTTTCGGTGTTCAAGCCCTTACTAAAAATCAGCCACCGCACCTTGGTCATTACGTTCGAAATCGCCGCCGCGCTCGCGCTGGTGTTCGGCATTTGCGTCGGCGTGTTTTTATGGAAGGTCAGTCAGGGGCCGATGAGCATCGCCTGGGCGCGCGACTATGTGGCGAGCGCGCTCAGCGACAAGGACGAACAGCTTTCGGTCCAGTTCGACAATATCGTTTTCTCGTGGCCGGATTTGCAAGGACCGTTCCTGCTCGACCTCGACAATCTGAAAGTGCGCAAAGGCGGCGAGGAGGCGGATTCCCTCACCATCGAAAAAGCCTCCATCGGTCTGTCGCGCCGCGCGCTTTTGATCGGCTATATCCGCCCCGTCAGCGTGATCATCAAATCGCCGACGCTGGAGCTGGTGCGCGCCAAGGACGGTACGCTCAATCTCCTTATCAAGGACAAGACCGACGAAAAATCCAAGCCCTTGCCGGATGTTGAAAAACCCACGCCCAATCCTGCGCAGGACATCGCAAAAATTTTCAAGGATATGGCCACGCACAAGCGCGGGAGCTTTATTTCCCGTCTGGACGAGTTCGTGATTCAGGACGCCAGCCTCGCCATCCGCGATTACGGCACGAACGTCTCGTGGTATCTCACCAACCTTGATTTCGCGATCGCCGAAGGAAGACGTGGCGTGGCGGCGTACTTGAACGTCGATCTTCCGGGCGGACGGGACCGCGCGGCATCGGTTAAAATCGATATGGTCTACCGCAAAAAAGAAGATGATTTCCGCACCGCCGCGCATTTTGTCAATATCAACCCCGCCATGATTTCCAAATTCATGCCCGTCCCCGAAATGCTGGGCGGACAGGATTTGTACGCGAGCGGCGATTTCGAAGCGGCCATGGACACAAACATGGTGCCGTCCTACGTGGGATTCCGCGCCGACATTCCCGAAGGCGTCATAAACGTGCCCGAAGAATTCGATACGCCTGTGACATTGAAGAACATCCATACGCAATTCGCCTATGACGCCAATGCGGACACGCTGGCGCTGACCAATCTATCCGGCGAGATCGGCGGCATCGGATTCAAGGGCGGCGGATCTGGCAAGGCTCTCGACAAAAGTCTGAACCTGCCGATCAAGGTGGAAGTGGGCGCTGCGACACTGGAACAGGTGCGCGCTTTGTTCCCGAAATCCGAACACGGCGGCGATGCCTATATCTGGATCGGCCACGACATCCAAAAAGGCAATTTCAGCAATATCGCGCTGAATATGACGCTGGCCGGTGAAAAGGCGATGGACGCGGAAGCACAACGCGAGACATGGAATTTCACTACGCCGGAATTAAAACTGGATTTCGCGTTCGACGATGCGACGGTGCAATATAATTCCACATTAATGCCTGTCACGGAAGGCAAGGGGACCGGGTCGCTCGATCTCGCCGCCGAAGTGCTGGAGATCAAGGCCGAGCACGGCATGGTCGGCAACATCGAAGGCCGCGATATCGAGGTCAAGGTCACCGATCTGATGAAGGCCGCCGCCGGCTACGTCACCGTCAAGCTCAAAGCCAAAGGGCCTGTCGCCACCGCGCTGGAATATATCGCGGCGGAGCCTATCAATATGGGCGAGGCGGAAATCGGCATCGACCCCACCAAAGTGAAGGGCATTATCGACGCGAGCGTGGACATCGGCCTGCCGACGGTCAAGGACGTTCCCAAGGACGAGGTGAATGTCGGCCTCGAAGGCACGCTGACGGAATTGAACCTGCCCGAGATTGTCGAAGGTCTTACATTGTCCGGCGGTCCCTTGAACCTGAAAACAAGTCCGGGCGGCTTTACCATCAAGGGCAATGCGCAATTGGCGGGCCGCGATGTCGTGCTCGACTGGCACCAGTATTTTGAAAGCAAGGGCAACCCGTATTCGATGCGCGTGGGCGCGACCATCGGCGCGGACAAGGAATTGCGCAATCATTTCGGCGTCAATCTGGATGATTACATCAGCGGCACGATGCCCGTTTACGTGCATTACACCGACAAGGGAGACGGCACACAGGCCATTCAGATCAAGGGCGATCTTGCGTCATCGCGAATCTATATCGACCCGTTCAAATTCGAAAAGCTCGTGGGCGTTCCCGCGATGATTACGGCCAATGCGTCGCTCAAGAACAACGTCCTGAAGGATTTGACCGATATTACGCTCACCGGCAAAGATATATCGGTCAGCAACGCGAATTTGAAATTCGCGCCGATGAACGGCAAAAGCGCCGACCTTTCCAGCGGCACGCTACCCAACGCGACGATCGGCAAGACCAAGGTAAAGGTGACGTTCGATGTCGATAAAAACAACGTCATGAAGGTCAACGCCAGCGGCGCGGTGTTCGATCTCAATCCGTTCCTGCAGGAAACGGAAAGCTCGGACATTGGCGTGGAAGCGCAAGCGCCGAAAGAAAAACAACAGGCCATGAATATCACGCTGAATGCCGATACGATGCTGGCGGCGCACGGGCAGGAAATCAAAAAGACCAAGACCTATATGGAGATGGACACGGATGGCGATGTCACGCGCCTGGAGATGGACGGCATTGTCGGCAAGGAGGGAAAGCTACTTGTCCGGTTCAAGCCGGATGCGCAGGGAAAGCGCACGTTCCGCCTGCAAACGGACAATGCGGGGGCTTTCCTCTACAGCTTCGGCTTATATGAGAATATCCATGGCGGAACTTTGCTTATTTACGGAGAGCCGAAGGGCGGCGATCTGCGCGGCGATTTGTACGGCGCGATGCGCATGGAAAATTTCCGCGTGGTCAAAGCGCCTGCGCTGGCCAGCCTTTTGAGCCTGATGAGCCTGTCCGGCGTAGGAAATCTACTCTCCAACGAAGGGCTGGTTTTCTCCAAGCTGGAATCCAATTACGAATGGCGCTTCCGCCCTGCGGGCAATCTTCTTATCATCAAGGACGGCAAGACGTCGGGATCGAGCATCGGCCTGACGTTTGAAGGCGTGATCGACCGCGGCAAAAAGACCACCGACGTATCGGGCACGATTATCCCCATGACGGAGATCAACGGTTTGATCGCCAAGATACCATTGCTCGGCAATATTCTGGGCGGTAGCACGGGATTGATTGCGGCAACCTATACGATGAAAGGCCCGAGTAGCGATCCAAGCGTGATGGTCAACCCGCTTTCCGTTCTGGCCCCCGGATTCTTGCGCCGCCTGCTGTTTGAAGGCGGATACGAAAGCAAAATCCCGGATGATGCGGAAATCAAACCTGCAGAACCGGTAGCGCCTGCAAAAACATCATCGAACAGCGTCAAAAGCAGAACGGTAACGCCGAAGAGCCTGGCATCCAAAACAGCCCAGCCTAAAACGAACTAGGCTTCCTTTTTTTCGTGTACAAAAACTTCGCGGTGCGGGTAGGGGATTTGAATGCCATGTTCCTTGAAAGCATCCCATAACGCCAGCAAGACATCACCCTTGATGTTGGTTACGCCTTTTTCGGCATCGCGTATCCAGAACCGTAACGAAAATTCAATGCCATTGTCGCCGAAATCGACGACATGGCACATGGGTTTAGGATCTTCTTCGACACGCTCTACTTTTGTCACGGCATCGGTGGAAATACGTTTTACGGCGTGCGGATCGCTGTTGTAGTGAACGCGAAAGGACACCATGAGGCGCACCAACGTGTTGCCGTGGCTCCAGTTCACAACCTGTTGCGTGATCAGTTGTTCATTGGGAATGAGGTATGATTTGTTGTCGCGTGTAATGATTTCGGTGTGACGTCCGCCCATATGCGTAACCCAGCCGAAGGTTGTTTGTCCACCCGTCGGATCGGTGATCTCGATAACGTCGCCCGGCTTGATGGATTGATCCATGAGAAGCATGAGACCGGAAAACATATTTGAAAACCCACGTTGCAAACCAAAACCCAGACCAAGCCCTAGGGCGCCAGAGAAAACGGCGAGCACTGAAAGATCAATCCCTGCAGTGGTAATGGCAATCAAAAGAGCCATGGCGATGAGGAAAATACGCGTAATTTTTCCGATCAGAACACGGCTGGCAGGGTTGAGTGCTGTCTTCAAGAGCCATGTGTCGACAATAGCCGCAAGCGCCAGCGATCCATACAGCATGGCACCGAGCGCCAGCACGCCTTTTATAATGCCGAGTGCTGTAATCTGGAATTTTCCCAATGTGAGGCCTGCTTCGCCGAGCGTAGCGCTGACTTGTTCCAGAACGCCGAAGATGGATAGCGCAGCGATGATCCAGATGACGATAGCAAAAGCATTGCGAACAAAATTGTTGGATATTATTTGCGTGACAAGGCGGATGAATATCCACGCCATCAGCAATTTGACGATGATACGGCAAAGGCCTGCATCATAGCCGAGCGCGGTCGAAATCTGGTCGGCGATAAAAAGAATGACGGCGGCGGAGAATGGCAAGAGCAGATTGCCGAGCTTGGCGACGAAGAGCTTGCTCTTGGGTGGAAGTTTGGCTTGAGAAAGCGCTGTCATCATACGCGGGCGCAGGGCTGTGCTTAAGCCAAACGCCGTTACCAGCGAAGAGGCGACGACCACGGCTTCCAGAGCCATGTCGAAGGTCAGGATGTTTTCTAAAAGCCAGTCCCAGACTATCGTCTGGTAAGTTTGCAAGGTCTGGGCGGCGCTCATAAAATATCCTTTGGTTAGGCGGGATGGATGGCAAAGCCTCCGTCAGCTTTCGCGGCGTCAACGGCGATCTCTAGCATGGCGTGCTTTTTCTTGCCTGAAGAGACTTTTTGCGGGCCTTTGCCTGCCCAATCTTTGGCCAGAAGGCTGGCCGTAACATCGCCGACAGGCTCGTCGTTGAAACGCGCACCGCCGCCCTCGATTAAACGGCGGGCTTCGCCTTTGGAACTGGAAAGCTTCGTGCCGACGAACACATCGACCAACGGGATTTTGGTATCGCCATTGGTTGCAAACGCAGTGAAGGCGGGGAGGTCTCCGCCGATACCGCCTTGTTCGAACACTTTTTGCGCGGTGGCGGCAGCATCGAGTGCCGCTTGTTCGCCATGGCAAAGCATGGTCGCGTGATGGGCGAGGATTTTCTTGGCTTCGTTGATTTCCGATCCTTGCAGCGATGAGAGGCGTTTGACTTCATCCATCGGCAGCATGGTGAAACGCGCCAGAAGATTGCCGACATCGGCATCATCGACGTTGCGGAAATATTGCCAGTAGTCATAGGCCGAGAGCATGTTTTTGTTGAGCCAGACGGCGCCGCCGACAGTCTTGCCCATCTTCTCGCCTGCGCTGTTCAATAGTAGCGGCGCGGTGAGCGCGTAAAGCTGAACCTTGTCCGATTTGTGCGCGAGATCGACACCGTTGATGATGTTGCCCCATTGGTCCGAGCCGCCCATTTGCAGGATCGTGCCTTCGCGGCGATGCAGTTCCAAAAAGTCGTATCCCTGCATCACCATGTAGTTGAATTCAAGTAGGGAGACGAAGCTTTCGTTTTCAAAACGTGAGCGGATAAATTCGTAAGAGACCATTTTATTGACGCTGAAATAACGTCCGTAATCGCGCAGGAAAGAGAGGTAATGCAGCGAAGAAAGCCAGTCGTCGTTGTTGACCATCTTCGCATCGGTTTTGCCATCGCCGTAGTTCAGGAATTGTTTGAAACAGGTCGCGCGGATATTTTCGATGTTGTCGTTGATATCCTCATCCGTGAGCATTTTACGGGTTTCGCTTTTGAACGAAGGATCGCCCACTTTCGATGTTCCACCGCCCATCAGCGTGATGGGTTTGTGGCCGCATTCCTGAAACCATTTGAGCATCATGATGCCTGTCAGGTTACCGATGTGCAAAGATCTGGCCGTAGCGTCAAAGCCGATATAGGCCGATTGCACGCCGGACATCAGTTTTGCATCGAGCGCTTCGTAATCACTACACTGGTGAAGGAAGCCGCGTTCGGATAGGATATTCAGGAATTCGGATTTGTATGTCATAACAAGGTTATAACCATGGAAAACGGCAAAGTCTATACCGCAATCGGGCTGATGTCCGGCACCTCGCTGGACGGGGTGGATTGCGCCTTGATCGAAACGGACGGCAAGAGCTTCGTCCGCCCGCTGGAATTTGTTACCATGCCGTACCAGCCCAAGGCCCGCGAAGAGATCCGCGCCTGTTTCGGCATCAAGAACCGCCGCGATCCCAAAGTGCTGACGGCGGAAAAGCTCATCACCTTCAAGCATATCGAAGCGGTGCAGGCCCTGTTGCATGAAAGCGGAAAATCCGCCCGCCAGATCGATGTGATCGGATTCCACGGCCAGACCATCTATCACGCACCGCTGGAGCGCATGACGGTACAGATCGGCGATGGCGACCGCATGGCGCGGGAATTGGGTATAGATGTGATCGATGATTTCCGCAGCGCGGATGTAAAAGCGGGCGGCGAGGGCGCGCCGCTGGCGCCGCTCTATCATGCCGCGCGCATTCGCGGAGCGGGGATTGCCTTGCCCGTTGCCGTGCTCAATATCGGCGGCGTGGCGAACGTGACCTACATCGGCGAAGGCGAAGACGACATTCTTGCCTTTGATACCGGCCCCGGCAATGCGCTGATGGATGACTGGGTGAAATCGAAAACGGGCGAGCCGTATGACAAGGATGGCGCGCTGGCGGCGGCAGGAAATGTTGTTCCCGTCTTTTTGCAAGACTGGTTGCGTCATCCGTATTTCACGCGCCGTCCGCCCAAATCGCTCGACCGTGATGAATGGGATATCGCCGACCTTGGCCGCATGGCGCAGGGCATGGGGGAGATCAGCGTGGAAGATGGCGCGGCAACCTTGCTGCAATTCACAGCGCAAGCGATTGTGCAATCGCTGGATCATCTGCCGCAAAAGCCCAACAGCTGGTACGCCTGCGGCGGCGGGCGCCACAACAAGGCATTGATGGCGCGGTTGGATGGTATGCTTGGCGGCGCGATGGAAAACGTCGATGATCTGGGCTGGAACGGCGATGCGACCGAGGCAGAATGTTTTGCCTATCTCGCGGTAAGAAGTTTATTAGGCCTGCCCATCAGCCTGCCGACGACAACGGCATGCCCCGCGCCCATGAGCGGCGGGACATTGCACAAAAAATAAAGATTAGAATTTGGGGCGCCAGTTCCCGGCAGCAACACCAGCCGTGCTTGATGGCTTGGGAGCTTCGATTTTATCGAGAACGGCTTTTTGTGCCTCAATGCGTGTCAGGCCGTTTAACTTATGCACGGACGCGTCATCCAGCCAGTCATTGTGAGTGTCTGCAAGTTGCTTTCCAGTTTCGGCGCTGATTTCCAGTTCGCCTTCAGCGGGACGTTCCAGTCCGGCATGTTTAAAAAGAGCATTCTGCCAGCGATCAGAAAGAGATTTGTCCACGCCGTTCACTGTGCCGTCGATTTTATCGGCAATAGTGTGCAAGCCTGCATTCACACCTTGCGAACCGAAAAGAAAATGCGTGGTCAATCCGACATGACGAATGGTCTCGGCAAGAGTCGTTCTAAGATCGGCCAGTGGTTCCGGTGAAAATGCCATGTTTAACCTCTTAAATTATTTACATAAACAATATAACATGAAGCGGAAAAGAGCAAGCCGGTTCAATAAATTTCAAATAACATATTGTTTTTAAATGATATTTAGTTTATTTCGCGGTGAATAAGACTGCTGATCTTGTGTCTGTGGCCGGTTGCGACCGCTGAGACCCATTGCTGGCGGGAGAAGGCTTTCATTGCGGCGTCCCTGTCGCGTTCGCGCACCCATACGCCGATATCGTTGGAAAAGCGGTTGAAGGCTTCCGCCCGCGGCAGTCCATCGCAGGTAATCACCCGCGCCGATGTGAAAAGCTCCGCGATATCAGCATTGTTCTTGTCGATGAAGGCGCGGGCCTGTTGCGCACGCTTTTTCGCATCCGCGTTGATATCGGTGAGGGTTGGATCAAGCGTGATGATAAGACGGCACACGTCTTCGCCGTCGCCTTTGGCCGCCGCGCCGAACATGCGTTTCAGGAATGGCGCGGTTCGGT
>QFQB01000128.1 GCA_003241475.1 Micavibrio aeruginosavorus | reverse complement strand
CAGATAAAACATGTTCTAGCTGACGCATTGTTGCGTGGCCACTTTCAAAATCCGGTCTTACTAGATTCTGCGAGTCTCGTCACGGTAACCGAAGTGCGCGTCTCTCCTGATCTCAAGCATGCCACCGCCTATGTTATTCCGTTGGGCGGCGCAAATCTTGATGAAATCATGCCTGCGCTAAACGACGAAGCGCATACATTACAAAAAGAAATCAACCGTCAGACGCAGTTGAAATTCACGCCGAAACTTCAATTCCGTTTCGATGAAACATTCGACAAGGCCAACCGCCTTGAATCGATTTTCTCGAACATCAAATATTCCGATCAGGAAGAGTAATCAAAATGGCCAGACGGAAAAAAGGCGAAAAGATTGACGGATGGGTCAATCTTCACAAACCGGTCGGTATTACCTCTACACAGGCTTTGGCCATCGTCAAACGTGTCCTGAACGCGCAAAAGGCGGGTCATGCCGGCACGCTCGATCCCCTCGCGTCGGGCATCCTGCCTCTGGCGCTGGGCGAAGCCACCAAAACGGTGCCGTATGTTCAAGACTGCCTGAAGGTCTATAACTTCGAGGTCACGTGGGGCGAACAACGCACGACAGACGATGCGGAAGGCACATCCCTTTATACATCCGATAAGCGCCCAGCTCGTGAGGCTATCGAGGGGCTTTTGCCTGCTTTTATCGGCGATGTCGAACAGGTCCCGCCCCAGTTTTCGGCCATTAAGGTCGATGGCGAGCGGGCCTATGACCTTGCCCGCGATGGCGAGGAATTCGAGCTAAAAACCCGCACGGTTTACATAGAACGCTTTGAAATTGTTGAATATTCCCCTGAAAAGACGTCTTTTAGATGTCTGTGCGGCAAGGGCACCTATGTCCGCTCCCTCGCCCGCGATCTGGGACAAAAGCTCGGATGCTATGGCTATATTTCCAAACTGGAGCGCGCGAGCGTCGGCCCCTTTAGCCTCAAAAACGCCATTTCTCTGGACATTTTTCAAAATCCGGAGCATAAACCCTCACCGGAGCAGGTATTGCTTCCCCTTCAGACCGCCCTGGACGACATCCCGGTTTTGGCCTTGAAGGAACAAGAAGCAACCCGGTTGAAGAACGGCAACGTTCTGACCCTTCTTTCGAAACCCGATCTGGAGCGCATGTCTTCGGCAGGGATCGACTGGGAGAGCAGAAACAATGTCACCGCCCTGACGACGTTCGGCAAAAAGGCGATCGCCCTTGTCGAAGTAACAGGACCGGAGCTTCACCCGATCCGTATTTTCAACGTATAAACAAAGGAGAAAACGATGTCGATTACAGCAGAAAAGAAACAGCAGGTTATCGCCGACAATGCCACGAAAAAAGGCGACACGGGTTCGCCCGAAGTTCAGATTGCCATCCTGACGGAACGCATCAACAGCCTGTCCGGTCACATGCAAGCCAACAAAAAAGATTTCAGTAGCCGTCGCGGTCTTCTGCGCATGGTTGCCACGCGCCGCAAGTTGCTTGACTACCTCAAGCGCAAAAACGAAAAGAGCTATCTGGCGCTCATCGAAAAACTCGGCATCCGCCGCTAGAAATTGGAACCCGCCGCTCGCCCGGCGGGTTTTTTCGTTCAAAAGAGTTTGTTTTTGTAAAAGGGAGACATAAGCATGCGCATGCCTTTGATTATCGGCCTTCCCGGCGTCGGAAAAAGTGAAATCAACGCGATCTTAAGCACGCAACTTAACGCGCCGATTATTTCTACAGACGAAGAATTCCGTCGTTACCGTGCAGTGCCGATCAATGACAACAATCCCGATTGGCCCATCATCACGAAGTTTCTCGTGCAGGTCTATCATGACTTTGTAAGTTCAGAAAAAATGGACAAAAAGACATTCGATGCCCTTCTTGAAAAATGCCTGCTTGATCCAAAAGATCCCAAAAGACGTAATTCCTTTTACCCATCCGATACCGCTCGCTCTTTCGGTGAAGATGTATTCCGTACCTTTGAATGGATTATGAATCGTGAATTAAATAATTCTGGAGCATTCGACGGCAAGATTGTCGATATCAGCTCCTCCGCAGCCCTGTACAAGCAAAACCACGACATATTCACGCCGGACAAGTATAAAATATTTCATCTTGTGGCCGATCCGGATGTCATCGTCGACAATTTGGTCGAAGGATTTCGCCGCCATCAAAAGTTGAGTGCCGAGGCCGGGCAACTTGTGCCTATTCGCGGAGCATATGATAAAGTAGCGCGTGATGCGGTTGCCGCGGCGGGCGGCGATGATTCCGATGAGGTTGTCCGCCCCGCTCTTGCCGCTCTATCCCAGTCACATCACTGGCGTTTAGAGCATTTCAACGCCATGGCGCATGCCACCGTGGAAAGAAAGCCGGGTATGAGCTTTGCCTCCGTCGCACTACAAATGTCTCTGGAACTGTAATCATGAAACACAGCGTTTTGTTCTCCGCCGTCGCTGCAACGTCTCTTGCTGTTGCCACGCCGGCACATGCACAACTTCTGGTCATCATCGACAGCGAAGAGTACGCAGGTGCTTTAAACGAAACGATCAAAACCCATTGCCCCGCAAATATTCCGGCGGACGATGCGATCAAGACAGGGACCTGCCTTGCCTATACCGCGAATGTTGCCTACAGCCTGTCTCGCAGTCTTTCTTCTTATGCCCGGCAATTCACGCTGACGGCGCAAAGCGCCGCCGAAAACGAACAGCTTGCGCAAGACAAAGCCAAAGCCGAGTCTCTATTAAATGCAGAATGCAACACGCCTCTGGCGGTCTTGACACAAAGTCCTTATGAAGATCTTTCTTCAAATCCATCGAGAATTTTCAAAGAGATCGAGGATTGCCGTGCAGCGTATCGCCAAGCAGAAAAATTGGTCAAAACCGAGTTCCAGCCTACAGCCACCAAGGCTTTGGATAATCACACGGCAAAGCTTGAACGCATCTTAGCCCACTAATCATTTGCGGAAATCATGCGCGAATTTTGCCACAATCGCCGCGAAGATATCACTTTTTCTGCCTTAATCCGAACGCGATTCAGGATCGAAATAGCCTGCATCAACTTTTGATCATTAAGGAGATCAACCATGCATACAGTTAAAAAATTTGCATTCCTCGGCCTTCTCTCGATGCTTGTTCCGCTCGCCAGTCACGAGGCGCGCGCGGCAAACAACGAGGATGCCTACAAGCCCGCCCATAAAATCGTCGTCAGCAAAGCGGAAACGCAAAAGCCCGCAGATTTTTCTACAACAGACGCCGATCATTCAGGAGCGATCAGCATGAAAGAATTCATGGCGCATTCCGGCCTGAAGGAAAGCCCGAAGAAAATTCATGAATCTTTCGCCGCGCTCGATAAAAATCATGACCGCAAACTGACGCCCGAAGAATTTTCAGGTTCGGTCGTGCGCTAAGCATTGCCGTTTATTGCGAACGAAAAGCCCCGCCCCGTCAGCGGGGTTTTTTGTTGAACCTTTCATAGGCTTCTTGCGTTGGCCAAGTACATAAATTTTCTCGTAACAAGGAGAGCACCATGAAACATCTTGGCAAACTTGCGCTGACCGCCCTATTGGCAAGCGCCATCGGCATCCCCGCTTATGCGGAAGGCTCAAGTAGCGGATCGTCTTCTTCAGGAGGCAGCGGCACCAGCGGTTCGGCCGGAACAAGTCGTAGCACGAATGCCGGCGGCAACACAGGGACGGGTTCGTCCTCTGCTTCCATCAACCGCACAGGGGACCGTTCCACCAATGCAGGCGGCAATACCGGAACCGGTTCTTCATCCGTAAGCCGCAATTCGACTGTAGGCAACACCGGGACAAATCCCGGCACTGCTGGCAGTATAGATCCAGCCGGTAGACCCGCTGTAAATGATTCACGTTTTACAGGCTCGGCAACGTCTTCAACAAACAATACGATTGGCAGCGTTGCATCAGGCACGGTAGGATCGACGGGAAGCGCGACAGGCACGGTAGGTTCTACAGGCCTTTCCACAAACGGCACCGTCGGCGCAAATACAAGCTCAACAACATTGGGCGCGCAAACATCAGGCACAATCAGCTATGACGACTACATTCGTCAAAATGCGACCGGCGCAACAGGTCAATCCGAAGCCGCCGCGCGATTCAGCCGCCTTGACACGGATAACAATAACGTTCTGACTCAGTCCGAATTGAATGCTACAGGAAACGGCACCCGTGGCACACCGTGATGCTATATGCCGCTTATAAAAAAAGACAGCCCCCATGCGGGGCTTCTTTGTTTCAGGAATGATACATTTCTCCCCATTCTCTTCACATGGATGCAACCATATCGCCCTCTTCTTTTGCTATTCTTCACCATCAAAAGAAAGAAGGAGAATTATCATGAAAAAATATGCCATCCTGACATTGACCGCGGCGGCGGCCCTTGCCGTCTCCCTATCTTCCGCGTCCGCAGAAGGCTATACATCGAAAAATCCGGAAAAATCCAGCCATACGGCGATTGAATTCCGCAAGCTTGATGCCGACAAATCCGGCACGCTGAACCGCAGCGAATTTGAAAAAATGACCGATGCCGCCGGTAGCTTTAAAACACTCGATAGCAATCGGGACAATGAATTGACCTTAAGCGAATTGCAGGTGGCGCCGGATGCCGCAACGCCGGCAAGCAAAGCCTCGCAAGGCACATCCGCCAACACGACAGGCGGCACATCGGGCGCCGGAACCTATACGGGCGGTAGCGATGATTCCGGCTCGGGCAATACAGGCCGCCAGTAGCCGAACAGAATAGCAGGACATCCCCTATCCCCTGCTAAAAATCCCCCGCCATAGGACCCGGCGGGGGATTTCATTTAAAATTTTTTAAGCCGCTTTTTTATCGGTCAGCGAATAGCGGCTTTTGATTTTGCCGTTCTCCAATT
>QFQB01000127.1 GCA_003241475.1 Micavibrio aeruginosavorus | reverse complement strand
GTTTTCGCTCATGGGTATCGTAGGCGTCGATGATTTTTCCAACCAGCTTGTGGCGGACGACATCGCTCTTGTCAAAGTGGATAAAGGCGACTTCGGGAACGTTCTTTAAAATGCCCATAGCGTCTTTAAGGCCTGACAGCATATTATTAGGCAAATCCGTTTGGGAAGGGTCACCATTGATAACCATCCGTGCGCCTTGTCCCATCCGCGTCAGGAACATTTTCATCTGCATAGGGGTTGTGTTCTGTGCTTCGTCCAGAACAACGAATGCATTTTTGAGGGTGCGGCCGCGCATGAATGCAAGTGGCGCGATCTCGATTTCGCTGCTCGCCATCTTCTTCAAAACGGTTTCAGGCGGCATGAGTTCGCGCAAAGCGTCATGGATAGGACGCAGATAGGGGTCTATTTTTTCCAGCAAATCCCCGGGTAAAAAGCCAAGTCTTTCACCGGCTTCAACAGCGGGGCGAGTAAAGACAAGTCTTTCCACTTCTCCTGCGCGGAACATTTCGACTCCGGCGGCTACAGCCAAAAATGTTTTACCTGTACCGGCAGGGCCGATGCCGAACGTCATGTCGTGTTTGCGGATCGCTTCGATATAGGCGGATTGATTGGGGGTGCGCGGCGTGACGATGCGGCTACCGCTACTTTTGATCCCGTTTTTTTCATCGAGGAAATTTTCGCGCGCGCTGTGCGGTCCGTTTTCAATACTGGCCGTTCTTTCGCCGCGGGCAAAACGTAGCGCGGCGTCAAAATCGCCGATGGATACTTCCTGATTCTTTTCAAGACGCGACCACATCATCTCGAGAACCGCCTCCGCCGTTTGCATGGCTTTGGCCGTGCCTTTGATCGCAACCGTGTTGCCGCGGCTGGCGATATCCACGTCGAGCATGTCTTCCAGATAATGAAGGTGCGAATTATGTTCCCCGAAGAGCAGGGGGATCAGGCTATTGTCTTGAAACGTGACGGATATCCGTCTGTCATTGTCTTTAGAGATGACTTGCCTCTTTTATAGGTTGTTGATTAAGCATGACACAAAAAGGTTAACAGAGGCTATGTTTAAGCCGTTTTTGTAAGAATTTCAACGGTTTCCATGTTGCCGCGCAAGGCGGTTGCGGACGCGCCGTCGACCGCCACATCAACGATTTGGCCGATGAGTCGTTCCTCGCCGGGGAAATTGACCGACTGGTTGTGCGGGGAGCGGCCCTGCATCAGGCCGTTTTTCAGGGAAGGCCGTTCGACAAGCACAGGCACCGTCTTGCCGATGAAGCCTTCATTGAACGCTTCGAACTGCTTGGTCAGGAGCGCTTGTAGGCGGACAAGGCGCTCTTGTTTCACATCTTCGCGTACGATCGCGGCCTGAATAGCGGCGGCGGGCGTGCCGGGACGCGGGGAATATTTGAACGAATAGGCGCTCTGGTATCCGACCTTGGCGACCAGCGCCATCGTATCTTCGAAATCCTGGTCCGTCTCGCCGGGGAAGCCGACGATAAAATCAGACGACAACGCAATCCCGGGACGCGCTTTTTTCACGCGCTCCAGAATGTCCAGATACATCTCCGCTTTATGCTTGCGGTTCATGGCTTTCAAAATGCGGTCGGAACCGCTTTGAACGGGCAGATGCATATAGGGCATAAGTTTGGGGATATCCGTGTGGGCATCTATCAAATCATCGCGCATATCTTGGGGATGCGAGGTGGTGTAGCGAATGCGTTCGATGGTGGATAACTTTGCGATCTCTTCGATGATGCGCGCAAGGCTCCATATTTTTCCATCTGGGCCTTCGCCGTGATAGGCATTTACATTCTGCCCCAGCAACGTGATTTCTCGCGCTCCCGTATCGGCGAGTTTTTGCGCCTCGTTCAGCACCGCCATGACGGGGCGGGAAAATTCCGCGCCGCGCGTGTAGGGAACGACACAAAATGTGCAGAATTTATCGCATCCTTCCTGAACCGATAAAAAGGCCGATGGACCGTGGTTGAGGCTTTCTTCGGGCAGTGCATCGAATTTCGAATCAACGGAAAGTTGCGTATTCACAATGCGTTCGACCCCGGCCTTCAACAACATTTCAGGAAGTTCATGATACGCTTGCGGGCCGAAAACCATATCGACCGAAGGCGCGCGCTCCATGATGTAGTCGCCTTCGGCTTGCGCTACGCATCCGGCGACGGCGATCACGGTTTTTTTCCCTTCGGCCTTGCGATCATCTTTGATATCCCGCAAGCGACCGATTTCCGAGAAAACTTTGTCTGTTGCTTTCTCACGAATGTGGCAGGTATTCAGGATCACCATGTCCGCGTCGTCCGGCGTATCTGTCGCGGCATAGCCCATGGGCGCGAGAATATCGGCCATGCGGCGGCTGTCATAGACATTCATCTGACAACCCCATGTTTTGATAAATAGTTTTTTACGGTCCGCGCTCATGGGGCCGATTTAAACCACGACGAGGGGAAGAAGGTCAAGAAATGCCTTACGGAGCGTGGGTCGGGGCGGCCTTTTGCTTGTCGATAATGCAAAATTGGGCATAGGCGGCACTGTATTTTTGGGCCTCTTTTATAGGATCGGCCATTTCAGCGGCGCGTTCTTCACAAGTTTTGGGCTTGGAACAGGCGGCAAGGAACAGCAGGCTGAAACCGGCGGTGAATTTATATAATATATTATGCTTCATGGCTGTTTTCCTTAATTATTATCTTTATGACAGCTTTTTGTTTCACGGGAAATAGGGTAAAAACAGCTATGATTCAAGCGTCCCGCAAAAAAGCCCTGCTGATTATGGGCAAAACGACATTATCGGAACAATACGAGGCCCTCGAAAAAGAATTCGAAATTCTTTGGCTATACAAAGAGAAAGATCCTGAGCGTCTGCTACAAGACCGTCGCAACGATATCGTCGCCATCGTTTCTGTTTTTGCCATGCCTGTCTCGCGCACCTTGATCGAGGCGTTGCCCAATCTTGAAATTATCGCGCAATATGCCGTCGGCTACGACAATATCGACCTTGAGGCGGCGCGGGAGCGCGGCATTATGGTCACCAATACACCCGATGTGTTGACCGACGATACAGCGGATACGGCGCTTTCGTTGCTTTTAGCCGTATCACGCAGGATTTGTGAGGGCGACATGTATGTGCGCGTCGGCAAATGGCTGAACGGGTCCATGCCGCTTGGCAATAGTCTTGGCAGTAAGACGGCAGGGATTGTCGGCATGGGGCGCATAGGTCAGGCGATCACGTCGCGCTGTGCGGCTTTTGGCATGAAAATTCTCTACACAGGGCCGCGCAAAAAAGACGGCATTTCTTATGATTATGAACCCGATCTTGAGAAACTGGCTGAAAAAGCGGATTACCTGATATTGGCCTGTCCGGGCGGCGCAAAAACGCATCATATGGTTCATGCGCCTATTCTGGAGGCTTTGGGTCCCAAAGGGTTCCTGGTCAACATCTCGCGCGGCTCGGTCGTAAACGAAGAAGACTTGATAACCGCCTTGAAAAACAAGAAAATTGCAGGGGCAGGGCTGGACGTATTTGCAAACGAGCCGCATGTTCCCGAAGAATTGATCAAAATGGACAATGTCGTCTTGCTCCCCCATATCGGCTCGGCCACCGTAGAAACCCGCGCCAAAATGGGGCAACTCGTTATCGATAATTTGCTTGCGCATTTTGACGGAAAACCGCTATTAACGCCCGTAACTTGAGAGGATTTATGAAAAAAATATTTCTGTGTCTGGCGTTGTTGCTGACCTCCGTGCCTGCCTATGCGCAACTTGAAGTGCCTGTAACCGTTGAGGGACAGCGCGGACGCACCTGCTATACGCCTGCCGAAGCCGAAGCCGAGCAGGGCATCCGCATCCATAGCGAGCTAATGGTCATCGCGCTGAACTGCCAACATATGACCCCGCGAGGCTGGACGAATTTCTATGTTCAGTATCAGCAAATTACAGCGCGAAATGCCAATCTGATCGGCGGCTACGAGAACACGCTCATCAATTATTTCGCTCTGGCTGGCCGACCCAATCCTGAACGGGCCTTCCACGATCTGCGTACATCGTTTGCCAATAAGGTTTCGACGGACGCCGCCCAGATGCGTCCGGATATTTTTTGCGCGACCTATGCTCCGCGTCTACCAAAGGTAGACAAAATGAGCACGGCAGAACTCAAGGCTTGGGCTTCTGATATTAATGCCAGCCATCCAGTCTCGCATCCAATGTGCGCGGGCGGAAGATAAGACGCACAATTTCATTCCAAACTTTTTAAACCCCGCATGAAAATTGCGGGGTTTTGATTCTCATCTGTGGAAAACTTATGCGCTACGCTTGCGAGTAAAATGTGAGCGTGTCTTTATAAGATATTCAAACATCACTGTTTTCACTCCCGCTGCAAGGAAATACTAGGCATGTCAGACACATCCGCCGTGAAGAAGTCCTCCGTAACTGCGTCCGCGTCCGTTAAGGTCGTAGACGAAGCCCGCGAAAAACTGGAAAAGGTTCAAGAGGAAATCGCCGCGACGGCGGCCAACGACAAAAAGGAAGCGCCATCCATTTCCATTCGTTCAGGCTCGGCACTCAAAACATTACGCATTTCCAGTGGAAGCAACGCCGAAGAAGCAACTTCCGAAGAGAGCGTTTTCCCCTCGGCGCGCCGCGGCGGACCGCAGCCGCCCGAGATGTTCGACATGGAAAGCGAGCCTGTCTTGATGCTCACGCCCTCCAACAAAAAACCGTTCCGCCGCAAAACCTCCAGCATTGTCTTGCAAGGCTTTGCCCTTATGATGACAGCGGTCTGGATCGGCTTGTGCGCATCCTACATCTTCACCAATGTTGGTTGGAGCACGCTGGCCGCGCAACAGCCGCATATGCTCGGCGGCTTCATCGCCGGCATGCTAGCGCCTGTCGCGCTTTTGTGGATGGTCATGGCGTTCCTGCAGCGCGGCTCAGACATTCATATGT
>QFQB01000126.1 GCA_003241475.1 Micavibrio aeruginosavorus | reverse complement strand
TCCATCATGTAGTCATACGCGTCGGATTTCAGGTGAAGCGTGATGCGCGTGCCGCGGCTTTTGATTTTTGCGGCCTCGTCCGGCGCTGCTTCGCGCACCGTATAGCCGGAGCGTCCGTCCGATTCCCAGAACCATGTCTGCGTCTCGCCGGCTTTGCGGGATATGACTTCCACTTTGTCGGCGATCATAAAGCTCGCGTAAAAGCCTACGCCGAACTGGCCGATCAGATTCAGCGCGCCCTTGTCCGATCCTGCATTTTTCGCGGCTTCCATCATCGCTGCCGTGCCCGAGCGCGCGATCGTGCCCAGATTATCGATCAGGTCCGCGCGGTTCATGCCGATGCCGTTGTCGGACAGCGTGAGCGTGTTGGCATCCTTGTCTTTGGCGATGTTGATTTTGAACTCCGCATCGCCCGCCGTGAGGGATGAATTTTGCAAGGCCTCGTAGCGCAGCTTGTCGCAGGCGTCGGCGGCATTCGAGATCAATTCGCGCAAAAACACGTCGCGGTTGGTATAAAGCGCGTTTGCGACAATATCGAGAAGGCGGGAAACGTCGGTGCCGAAGGTGAGGGTTTCTTGGGTCATGTTCAAACTCATATTTTATCTTGGTAGTATAATTTAGCTTCGGAATAAGCGTTTTCAAATTCCTTGTCCAGTTCTGCGGACAATCCCATGCACAGGCGCGCAATCTTGGCCGCGCCTTCGATGTAAGCCCATTGTTGGGTGTTGTTCCAATCCGGTGGGGTATCGTTGGTGATGGAACGGATGTTGGAAATCTGGTCGCAGATTTTGATCAGCTTGACATCATTGCATTTGGAAGCGATGCGCTCTGCCTGTGCGGCTTTGCGGTCCGCCGTCGGCATGGCGGCGAAATGCGGCGGATCGGTCAGCCCATCGACAAGAATCGCAATGCGCTCGCCGAACAGTTCGCGAATATCATTCAGCGTCACATCCGTGTCTTCTACCGTATCGTGTAACCATGCGGCGCAAAGAATGTCGGAATCATCCGTGGCGCGGCGTACCATCTCGACGACTTCGGCGATATGTTCGATCATCGGTTGGCATGTGCGGCTCAGACGGCGCAGGTGCGCGTGCTTTTGCTGAACGAGCGTGCGGGCTTTGTCTATCATCCAAATTCTCACGGATAAATCATATGCGTTTCCCAACCATCTTTGGCTGGTATGTAAACATGGCGGCGGTGCAGGCGGAATTCGCCGTCGATCCAGAATTCGATTTTATCGGGTAGAACGCGAAAGCCCTTCCAGTACGGCGGTCTTGGAATCGTTTCCGCGTCCTTGAATTTGTTCTCGTAGAATGCCACCGCGTCCTGAAGCTCGGCAAATTCGGGAAGCGCGCGCGATTGCTGTGAAGCCCATGCGCCGATGCGGCTCTGGCGCGGGCGGGAATTGTAATAGGCGTCGGATTCAAAGTCCGTCACATGTTCGATCCGGCCTTCGATGCGCACTTGGCGGCGCAGACTCTTCCAGTGAAAGCACAGGGCGGCATATGGATTTTGTTCGATGTCGCGGCCCTTGCGGCTTTCGTCGTTGGTGTAGAAAACGAATCCGCGTTCGTCCAGACCGTTGAGCAACACCATGCGGTTGGATGGGCGGCCGTGCGAATCCGCGGTGGCAAGGCACATGGCATTCGGGTCGTTGACTTCCGAAGACTTTGCCTCTTCCAGCCATGATTTGAACATATCGTACGGATTTGTCGGCAATTCTGCGCTTTTCATCTTCATTCTTGTGGCGGATTTGTGATACACACAGCCTTGGTTTGGACCAAATTGGAACTTAATGTATAGCTATCGGTTAGAAGCGCAATAGAGAAGGATTGCAACGAATATGAAAAAGACAATTTTAACAGCAATGATACTTTCCACCGTAGCACTTGCAGGATGCGAAAGCCTGAACGGCGCGGGGAATAAACAATTGATCGGTGGCGGTACGGGCGCAGTGCTCGGCGGTCTGGCTGGTTCGCAAATTGGCGGCGGCTCGGGCCGTCTGTGGGCGACGGGCGCGGGCGTTCTGCTCGGTGCATTGGCCGGTTCGGAAATCGGCTCGTCCTTGGACAAAGCCGACCAAGTGTATGCGCAGCAGGCAAACCAGCGCGCCTATTCGGCGCCTGTCGGCGAAACAATCCGCTGGAACAACCCTGACTCCGGCAACTACGGCACGGTAACGCCGACCCGCACGGGCACGACCAGTTCCGGTCAAACCTGCCGCGAATACCAACAGACGATTTACGTCGGCGGCAAACAAGAATCCGGCTACGGCACGGCGTGTCAGCAAGCGGACGGTTCTTGGAAGATCGTTCAGTAATAAAAACAGATTCAAGAAAAAGGCCATCTGCGGATGGCCTTTTTTTATTTGTCGGTTTTTTCGCCGGAATCTTTGAGCATTTTCTCGCGCCGCATTTGCTCCATCATCGCATGATGATGGGACGACCCGCCACCGAGGCCAAGGCCGGGTGCGGAAAACGCCGGTGCGGAATAGGCGGGGGCCGACGGCGTCGGCGCTTTCGGCGCGGGGCTGGCGGACGGCGCGGCAGAAGGACCGCGCACGGCGAAATCGTTTGCCGCTTCGAGGCGCTTGATGAAATCCGGATCTTTCATCGTCATGCGGATGGAGCCGAGAATGGGCGCCAGCGCCGGATGGTTGTTGTGACATATCTCGGCGATGCTTCCCAGCGTCGTTGCAAGACCTTTGCGTTTTTGCTCGATGATGGAATCGCCGACTTTTTTAAGCATGTCCCAGCTTGTCGTGTCTTTCGTGCCTTCGAATTCAAGGCGTGCCGCCTGCAGCGGCGAGGCGCCGGAAAGAATGGCGGAGTCGAACGCGCGGGCAGCGGCCTGCAGCGCGTGCGCACACCAGCCGAGAATATTCCCTTCGGCCAGAAATTCGTTTTGCGCATTGGCGGCGGCGATCAGCGGCTGTCCGCTTTCTTCGCTCACGCCGCGGGCAATGGCTTCTTCGAACGCTTTCTCTACCATTTCGCGGTGAAGAAGACTGTTGTGTTCGCTCTTGATGTAGGCGTTGTGAATGTTTCCGAGCTTCGATGTCGCTGTGGGGCCGATGCCTGTGATATCGGCGACCAGATGTCCCGTTGCGCGGACGAACGGGTCTTCGCTGGTGTTGACGGCGCTACCGAGGATGACTTCAGGCGGTAGATTACGCCATGCCATATCCTGCGCGGGTTCGGAAAATCCCCACCAGTTGCGTATGCTACCGTCATCGAAAGTCTTGCCGACTTCGGTTGCCAGTTGGCGGGCATAGAAAAGGAATTTTGCGCGTTGTGGTTTGAGCGCCAGAATCTGGTCATACGCATATTTCGCGGATTCCAGCGCAATCACGAACGGGTAATCTTCGGCGCGGCGCGCGTGGACGGGCATGATGGAATCCGCCGCGCGGTTTTGCGCGAGCACATCGAGCGCATTGTCCTCTCCTTGCAGTCCGCAAAGAATGGCGGAGAAAACATCGGCCTGAAGGTTGAGGCGCGCAAGGTTCATGGGCGATCGTTTGGGGATCATCGGACCGGAGCGGAATTTGGCCGCGTATTCGGGACGCTGGCGGATTTCGACCAGATCGATCGCGTGCCACGCAAGATGATAGATCGCGCGGCGCAGATCTTTGGCGTTGTCGAATTCGTCGGTGTTGATGTTGAACAGCGCGAGCATGCTTTCCTTGGAGGCAAGGCCCAGCCATTTGACTTCGCTGTGGATGGCCATGCCCAGAAAGCTCGAAAGTTCGCGGTTGTTGTTTTTGTCCAGAATGGATTGGGCGATTTTGGCCGCGGGATGGCGGTCAAGCCCATGTTCGCTGGCATCGACGACTTCATGGAATTGTCCGGCTTCATGCGGGATAAAGCTCAGCGCCAAATCCGGATACAGGTCTTTGACCTGTCCGGTGACAAGATTGCAGACGTCCTGCAGGATGTCGCGCTTGATCGGCATGCGTGCGGCTGTACCCCCATTTGTACAGATAAAATTTTAGGGGATTCAGGTTAACAAAGCCTCAAGAGGGGCCGAAAAGTACGGGATTTCTAGCCCTTTAAGGCTTTACGCGGGTGGTTAATATTGTGTAGGATGCCCCGTCGTGAAGGGCGGAATATGCCTGTAATTCACAAAAAACAATCAAAACAAACCGAGTAGAGACGAGATTCTGAAAAATGACTGAGGCGACGAACAACTGGCTGGCTGGCAAAAAAGGCGTGATTATGGGGGTTGCGAACGACCGCTCCATCGCCTGGGGGATTTCCAAAGCCGCCCATGATGCCGGCGCCGAACTGGCCTTTACCTATCAGGGCGAGGCGCTGGAAAAGCGCGTGAAGCCTCTGGCGGATTCCATCGGCTCCAAAATCGTCCTGCCGTGCGATGTCACGAACATGGACAGCATCGAAAAGACTTTTGAAACGATCGGCAAGGAATGGGGCAAAATCGACTTTGTCGTGCACGCCATCGCCTTTTCCGACAAGAACGAATTGGACGGGCTGTATGTGGACACGACCCGCGACAACTTTTTGAAAACCATGGATATTTCGGTCTATTCTTTCACGGCGGTGGCGCAAAAAGCCGCGCCGTTGATGGCCGAAGGCGGCTCTCTTGTGACGCTGACTTACTACGGCGCCGAGCGCGTAATGCCGCATTACAACGTGATGGGCGTGGCCAAGGCCGCGCTTGAGGCATCGGTGCGCTATCTGGCGGCAGACCTCGGTCCGCGCGGCATCCGCGTCAATGCCATCTCTGCCGGCCCGATCAAAACTTTGGCTGCGAGCGGCATTGGTGATTTCCGCTACATTTTGAAATGGAACGAACTCAACAGCCCGCTCCGCCGCAACGTCACCATCGACGATGTGGGCCGTTCGGGCCTGTTCCTGCTCTCCGATCTCGGCTCGGGCGTGACGGGCGAGGTGTTGCATGTGGATTCCGGCTATCACACGGTCGGCATGTGTTC
>QFQB01000125.1 GCA_003241475.1 Micavibrio aeruginosavorus | reverse complement strand
GCTGGCGCTGTCCGCCGGACAGCTTCAGCCCCTCTTCGCCCAGACGCGTTTCATAGCCTTGCGGAAGGCGGCGGATAAAATCATCCGCTTCGGCGGCGATGGCCGCCTTGATGATTTCGTCTTGATAGGCGCCTTTGCGGCCATAGCCGATATTCGCCCAAACCGTATCATCGAAGATGGTGATGTCTTGTGATACCAGTGCGATGTTCTGGCGTAGCGACGCGATGGAGATATTCCGGATGTCTTCATGTCCGATCAGGATGCGCCCCGCCGTGGCATCGAAGAAGCGCGGGATCATATTCATGATCGTGGTCTTGCCGCTTCCCGACGGACCGACAAGCGCGGTGACGGTTCCGCCCTGAATGTTGAACGAGACGCCGTTGAGCGCTTTCTTTTGTTCGTCTTCGTAATGATATTCGACAGCTTCGAACGTGATGTCGGGTTTCTGATAGGCTGCGTTTTTCGCGTTCGGGGCTTCAACGACTTCGGGATTTTCGTCGATCATGGCGAACACGCGATCCGCCGCGCCAAGACCCATCTGATAAGCGCTATTGAGTTTGGCCATGCGCTTCAAAGGCTCGTACGACATGGAAAAGGCGGTAATGAACGACAGTAATTCGCCGGCGGTGCTGTGTCCCGCCGCCACCTGATAGCCTCCGTAAACGATGATGGTAAAGACAACCAGTCCTACCAAGCTTTCGTTGACGGGCGTGGACAGGTTGTTGATGCGCGCGGATTTGATGGTTAGCTCCCGCACCTTGAAAATGGATTTGCCGGTGCGGTCGCGTTCGTGATCTTCCATGCCGTAGGCTTTGACGAGGCGGATGCCCAAAAAAGTCTGCGAGAGTCTGTCCGACAAATTGGCCATGTCTTCTTGAATGCGTCCCGACATTTTGCGAAGGCGGCGGCCGACCCATGCCACGAATACCGCCGTAAACGGAAAGACGACAAAAGCGACGCAGGACAAGAACCAGTCCTGATAAAACATCACGCAGACCAGAAAGATCAGCGTGACAAAGTTTTTGCCCATACCCGTGATGCCTTCGGCAACGGCCATGCGCATGACGTTCACATCGCTGGTCATGCGCGAAATCAACTGGCCGCTGGGATGGCGGTGAAAGAAATTCAAATCCAGATCGAGAAAGCGCGAGAACATGTCGAACTGGATTTGCCCGACGATCATCTGCCCGACCTTGTTCATGATGATGGTGTGCTGGTAGGTCGCGATGCCGCGGATGATGAAGATGGCAAGAATCGCGCCGCCCAAGAGCCAGACGCGGTCCAGTTTCCCCGCGCTCAGGACATCGTCGATGATAGGCTCGATCATTGCGGCAAAGCCGGCGGTCAGCCCCGCCGAAAGCAGCATGAAAAACGTGGCGAGCGCGACGCTGCCCTTGTATTTACCCAAGTAGGTTTTGAAGATGCGGCGAACCAGAACAAGCGTCGGCGTCTTATGGTATTTGAGCAGGTCTTTGTCCTGTTTTTCTTTCATAATCATGTGATAAACGCACCGCGGCGTACAGGCAAGGCCCCCATGGGCCGAACGCCGTAATATACCAAGGAAAGTTGAGGGGAATCAGGTACTGGGCTGCTTGCGCTTCTTGTGTTTGCGGTCCGGCAGAGCCTTGCCCCAGCGCAGTTCGGGGGCCAGATAGGTAGGCATCACGTTGTTGTAGACCGCAATAAGGTTTTTCAAAGCGTTGTTCATGTCTTTGGGCGTCTTGCAGTGCGCGAAATTGGCGGCATGCAGGCCAGACCGGAACAGGCAGGTATCGATGCCCGAGGCATTGGCTCCGATGATATCGTGCGCCATGGTGTCGCCGAGCATGACGGTTTGCGCAGGATAGATGTCTTTTTTCTGCAGATACTGGATACAGTAATTATAGATCAGCTTGTGCGGCTTGCCGATGTAGTGAACGATCCCGCCGGAATCTTCGAAGCGGCGTGCAAGCAATAACGGCCCCGTCAGAAGCCCTGCCCCGATCATGGAGAGCGAGTCCGGATTCTGGCAAAAAGCCTTGAGGCGCTTTTGAATGGCTTTGCGGATCAGAGGATCATAATCCTGCAGAGTCTTGCGTGGGTAATCCATCCCCAGAATAAGCACGAAATCGGCATCATCGATGCTGTCCACGATCTCGATGCCGCTGTCCTTGAACACCTCGTCCTGACCGCGGCGCCCGAAAATATAGCAGCGCTTGCCCAGATTTTCGAAAACGCCCTCTTTACGGCTACTGAAGCCTTCCCATAGAACTTCGGCGGGAGTCACGATTTGGTTGTACAGGCTGGGGCCGATCCCCATTTTCTTGAGCTTGGCCTTGTTGTCTTCGGCGCGCTCGTCTGAATTGGACAGAATCAGAATGGTTTTTTTGCGCTCTTTGAGCTCTTTCAAGCAATCAGCGGCGCCGGGAAACAGGTCTTCGCCGTCATGGAGCACGCCCCATTGATCGATAATGAAACCCATATAGCTGTCGGAGATATCGGAAATCCCCTCACAGAACTTTGTTTTTGCCATTGTGGTCTAAGGCCTTGGAAAAAGGTACACGCCGTTACAGGGCGCCATTATGGCGGGAAAATCCTGCATAATCAACCCGTTCATACAAAAGGAAATCCCGGCCTGCGCCGGGACGTCTTTGGGGCTTTAAGCGGCCTTGCGGGGGCTGCCAGCCTCGCGCGGCTTGCGCGGTTCGCGGCCCGTGGTGGAGCACAGCATCTGGTAGAGCTTGCCGACGTCCGAGGAAAAGAAAGTCGCGCCTAGCAGATCGCCATGATCGTTCGTGATTGCCTGATCGTAAACATCCTCGAACTGGCGAACGAAGCGGGCCACATAGTTGCGGAACTCGGAATCGGACGTGTATTTGTCGCGGATCTTATCGACGGGCAGTTTGTCGCCCATATCCACGAGACGGCGCGTAAACGCCCAGACATCGCCCTTCTGGTAAGCTTTCCACGTCTTCTCGCCGATTTCGCCTTCGGTCATGCGTGTGATGTCCACGGAGAGCGAGTGCAAGGATTCCACCACGAACTTGGCCGAGGACAAGAACGCTTCACGTTTCGCCTTCCATTCAGAATCGCGGATCGCATCGACCTGTTTTTGTGCATCCTGCGCGGCCTTGAACAAGGCCGTCGAGTGACGGGCAAAGGTGCTGGCCGCTTCGTCGGAAGCCTTAAGAGCCTTCGTTGACACGATAACCAGACGCTCCGCTTCTTCGGACAAACGTTCGCGGGAAGCGTCGATCTTGAGATTAACGTCCTTGGCGGCGCTTCCGACATCGTCGAGTTTGGAGGCCAGAACAGAGACCGCGCGGCTGATTGTATCCGCCGTTTTGTTCCCGGCTTCGGCAACGGAATCCGCTTGCGCCGTAAGCTCATTCCCGTATTCCTTGGACGTCGCCAAAGACACGCGCATCTGTTCGGAAACTTCTTTGGCGCGAAGCGCGAAGGAATCCCCTGCCTTCTTGATTTCCATCAATGTTTCCTGCGAGGTTTTGAGCAGGATTTCCGCTTCTTTTTGAACGCTTGCAATCAAGTCTTTGCCGTAGCTGACGGTTTCTTCGCTGGACTCTTTCAGCTTGCGGCCTTCGGTTAGCGCAATTTCGCCTGCATCTTTGAACTTCGCAGAAGAATCTTCCGCGACTGTCTCCGCATGGCTTGCCTGACGCAGGAATTCTTCCCCCGCATCTTTCATTTGCGTAACAGCCTGTCCAACGGACAAAGACAATTCATGGAATTGTTCATTGATCGCCTTTTGAACCGCTTCGATCTTCAGCAACGCCTGATCGGTTGTCAGGTGGATATCGGAAGCCTGGTTGCCGAGCGTCGATTCAATCGTGCGCATTTTTTCGGACGCGCTGGCTGCGGCGGCCTCGATGTCATCTACGCGGTCACGCAGATGATCCGACGAGGATTTCAGAACCGTTGACGCTTCATCCGCGCCGTCTTTCAAGCGGGACAGACGCGCATCGAAGATTTCACCGATTTCATTCAAACGGGCCAGGTTGTTGCTGGTCGTCTCATCGAATTCCGCACGCAAACGCTCCAAATGGTCTTGTGCTATAGAAGCCTGTTCAACCGCTTTGATGTAAACAGGTTCGATCCCTGTGGCCGTCAGTTGTAACGATTGCGCAACGCTTTCCATTGCGCTTGTAGCGTTCTGACTCTCGGAGCGCAAGGCCACGATACGTGTGGACAGCCTGTCTTCGAGCGCGGAAAGATCGCCGATCGCGCTTTGCGTGTTCTGCGAGATGTCGGTGCAACTTTCGCCGATTGTAGCGTTCAGACGCTTGATGTCTTCCTGCGCCGTGTATGTTAGACCGGACAGACGCCCTGCCTGATCTTCCAGAGCCGCGCGAACGGATTCAATTTCGTTGAGGCTTTCCGCGACGCGCTTGGTCAAATCTTCCTTCTGGCTACCCATGTTTTCGGAGATTGAACGCGAATGTCCTGCGATTTGTCCGGCCAGCGTCGAAATATCCTGCGCCTGAGAGCGCAAAAGATCGCGGATTTTTTCGGCGTTGTCGGTCGCCTTTTCCGACGCATCTGTTAGATCTTTAACGCGGCGCGTCAGCGTGCTGGCGATAGCTTCGTGCTTGATATCCGCATCAGCTACGGCACGCGTGACGGATTGAAGCGGCGTGGTTAAGGCTTCACGAACGCTTTCGATGCGTTCAGTCAATGTCGCCTGAGCTATATTAATTTTCTCGACCTGCTCTTCGACAGATGAAGAAAGTTTATTGACCTGCTCGTCCGCCATGCTGGAGGCCGACTGGATTTGCTCGCGACTCTTTTCCAGCATATCGACGATTTTTTGGATATGTTCGACGTTTCCTGCTCCCGCATCGTTCAATTGGTCGATGTTGGTTTTGGTTGTTGCAATCAAGTTTTCTGCTTGTTTTTGCGCATCATCCGTTGCACGGGACAACGATTCAATTGCGCGGCGAACAGCGCTACTGATGCTTTCCGCACCGGACAAGGCAACGCTCATGCTTTCAGAGAGTTTGTGCGCCGTTTCCGTGCCGACATTTTCGATGGCGGTCACGCGGGAGTCCATGCCTTCCATGACG
>QFQB01000124.1 GCA_003241475.1 Micavibrio aeruginosavorus | reverse complement strand
CCAGGCGCAATAACCATAAGAATTGCCCCACGGATCCTCTAAGGACGCTCCGATTGTTGTTGGCAACAAGCCCCCGTGGGCAGGTGCAGGCTGGCTGTTAGGATCGACCCATTCCAGCGGTTCGATCATACCGTCATGATCACAATCCCCACCGTTCTGGGCAGACATAATCAAGACCAACCGCCCGGCCGACATCATATTATTTTCGGCAATCGTGCGTTTTGTAACCTGAGTCATGGTTTTTACCGGCCCCTGCATGACCCGTGTTGCGGCCACACCAATCAAACCCACCATGGCAATAGAGGCAAAAAGGGTTAACACGATGCTACCGCACCGCACAGACTGTTGGATAACAGGCATAGGGATGTTTCACCTTCCTGTTGTTGAGTTTAAGGAAAGCAAAGCGATTCGGAAAGAATGTTGTACGATAATATGTTTTTAAAACAAGGGGTTACAATTGTATGGGCTCGCTGAAGAGAGATTTTAGGCATCTCAAGTTTTTATTATTATGAATAATTAAAGGAGGTTTGCCTCCTTTTTGCCCAAATTCGCAAAGCCATGCCCCCTTATGCTACTATTTAAGCACGAATAAATGGGAAATCTGCTCTATACTGGTTAGGGGACTCAACCGCACGCCGCATGACGGATAACACACAGAAAATAAACGCAAAAAGCGTTATGAAATATATGCTGTTGCCTGGCATCCTGCCACGCGCCAAAGCCTTCGGCAATTCCGGATTCGGCTACATAGCCTTCTTGTTTGCGAACATCTTTAATGCGGTTAGGATTCTTCCCCCTAACCATCCGTTCACAAATCCGTCCAACATTGGCACCTTTACCATACGCCAGGTTATAGCGACGGCGGCAAACAACATAGAATTCAGCAAGAAAAACATCGATCAACTCGTTGTGTTTTTCACCATTATGATCGCGATCACTCTAATGTTCGTACAGTTCATTTTGTTGATCCTGGCGCTTTTGTCGAGCGACGCCTTTGCACAGGCCGCAGGCGCAGGACCTTTCCAAGGAATCTTTGAAACCCAGTATCCTCAATATGACATTGCCTTCTTGTTGCTGGACTACGTGTTCGGCATTCCCTCGCTTGATGTTGGCGGCGCCGATACATTCTTCGGATCGACGGCGCTCCAGGCGACGGGAGGCCCTACGCCTTTCCACCAAGGCCTGCATGCTCTGTTCAACTTTTACAATCTTGCGATCTTACTAGTCGCAGCATTGGTTTTCATCTACTACATTATCGTTGTTGTCGTTGAAACGGCCTCTTCAGGCGTTCCCTTCGGCCGCCGCTTTGCAAAGCTCTATGCGCCTTTCCGTTTGATTGCAGCCGTCGGCCTTCTGGTTCCTTTCGGTTACGGCTTCAACGCAGCACAATACATTACGCTTTATGCCGCCAAAATGGGATCAAGCATGGCGACCAATGGCTGGATTGTTTACAACCGCGCCATGAATGAAGGAATGGGCGCACAGGCCAACCCAACAGGTGCCCCATCCAGAACCATGGTCGCACGACCGCGCACGCCTCCAATTGACGAACTTGCCTATTTCGGTAGCGTTTATCACGCCTGCCGCGAGATGTACGCCATACTTGTTCCAAGAGGAAATAACATCAATCCAACGCAAGGAATCTGCGTTGGCGCTTATGTCATCGTGAACGGCCAAGCCAGAACATTTGCCGTTAACAATTCAGCTGTTTGCCAAGGCGGCGCAAACGGCGGGGGAGCGGCAGGTGGTGAGTATACATACGATCAAGCCAAAACAGATTTTGGACAGAGCGACATGGAAGTCGTTCTTGGCGAATATGATCCTGTCAAAAACACGCAATATGCGGGAAGTGTCAACCCATTGTGCGGAAAAGTCACTCTCTCTTTGAACAATGATAATCCAAGCATTCATCATTACGTTCAAGGAAGCACAACCGGAAGTCAGGCAGAAGGCGGCGCAGGCGACCAAGATGGAAATTATGGCGTGCGCGCCCTTGAATACATGTATTTCAAAATGATGATAGCCCTCCTGACGACAGGGAATGCTGAAGGCACCGGTGCCGGAAATACAAGCGGTGTTTATGGAAGCGTTACAAAAGTCTTTCAGGCGTTCGGCGAGAGAGCCGCGCATCAATTCGTTCCGACATGCCGTAGCAACAGTGACGGCCCTACTTATCCGGACGGCTGTACGCACAACCCTTGTTTCAAGAGCGGAATCCTCGATGACGCGGACACATGCGGCAAAGAGAAGTGGAGCCCGGGATCAACTGTCTTTCAGGACCCGCTGGAGCAATATAAAACTTATCTCGAAGAAGCTATAAACAGCGCCTACTCGGAATATACCGAAGGTATGGATTTACGCCTGACCGAAATTTTGGAACGCCGAGGCTGGGGCGGGGCAGGCATCTGGTACAACCACATCGCCGACATCAACGGCGTATTTACAGGCGCCATATATGCACAGCCGACAATTCGCCAATGGCCTGCCGCAATGGAATTTGTCCGCACACAACGCCAAAAGCAGGATAAATCGGCCGCCGCATGCAAGACTTTCAACCCGAAACTCAGCAACAAGAAATCTGTAGAGTTTACCAACCCTACTTATCCCTATGTCTCATTGGCCACAAACGGCGCCTATGAATATTTTAACTGCGAAAAAGCGAACCAAGGAATTGGTACAGCGGTAGAAGGAACGACGGCTAACGCGGGGAACACTATTTGCGGCGTGGCAATCAACAATCCGAATAAATCCGTGGCAGGGATGACATCCAACATCTTCATTGATATTGTGTCGGTCATATTCGGCCTGAACGGTCTGTTTGACCTGAAAGCCTGTTCCGAACTTGATCCGGCAACGGGGCTGTCGAAGGTTCACCCGCTTGCCATGCTTTCAACAATCGGTAAAAGCCTTGTTGAGAACTCCATTCGTAGCATGGCCATGGCCCTTGGTGCAGCCTTTGGCGGTGGTATGGCTGGTATTTTAAGTGCTGCTTTGGGCGCCGCGCTGAAGTCAGCAAGCGCTATGTTCCTGTCGATTGCACAACTTGGCCTGACGGTCGGCTTTATTTTATATTACATCCTGCCGTTCCTGCCCTTCATTTACTTTTTCTTTGCGGTTGGATCGTGGGTTAAATCCATTTTCGAAGCCATGGTCGGCGTACCGCTGTGGGCTCTGGCTCACCTGAGAATTGACGGCGACGGCTTACCAGGCCGTTCGGCTATGGCGGGTTATTTCCTGATATTTGAAATTTTTGTACGCCCCATTTTGATCGTTTTTGGGTTGATTGCAGGTATGGCCACCTTCAGCGCTATGGTCATTATGCTCAGCGAACTTTTTGATCTCGTCGTGCTGAATATGACAGGTGTAGAACCTTCCGGTTCTGCGCAGACGATGAACGCTGGCGCACTTGAAACATTCCGTCGGGGTGTAATCGACCAATTCTTCTTCACCGTCATGTACGCAGTGCTTGTTTATATTATTGCGACAACGTCGTTCAAAATGATCGATACCATTCCTGCAATGATTATGCGCTGGATGGGTAGCGGCGTTAACACCTTCAACGATAACAAACAGGATGCCGCTCAAGGTCTGAGCTCTTACGTCGCCATCGGCGGAAGACAGCTTTCCGGCCAGATTATGGGTGGTTTGAGACAAGGTGCGGAAACGTTAGGTGACGGTATAAGGACCGGTGTTGAGGCGATGAAACAAAAACCTTCAGAACAATAAGCAGATAGAAACATGTTTTTAACGGATAAAATGAACGGCGTAACAAAAGGACAGGTTTTAAAATACCTGTTCATGCCGCAGGTTTTGCCCCGCTTACGCCAGTTTTCAAAAGCCGGATTTTCGCAATTGGCCTACATGATCGCGCTCGTCTACAGAGCGGTCAATATTCTGCCACAGAACCATATCCTGCTTTCCCGCGAACGCCGTAGACATCTTAAGCTACATGAAGTTCTCGGTGCGGCAGCGGCGGAATTGAAGTTCGACCGTCAGAATATCGATAAGGTCATAATTTATTTTTCCATTCTTCTGGGCCTTTTCTTGCTGGCGGCACAGTTTTTTATTGTTATCGGATACATCATGATGAATCCGGCGCTTGCGCAAACGGCGATGCCAACCACATATGCAGAGTTTTTTGCTACGCCCATGTATGACACGGATGTTGCATACAGGCTTTTGTACACCGTTTTTGGTGTTCCCGAGCTTTTCTGGCCAGGACAACCTGTGCGCACTTTCCACACAGCGCTTTACGCCCTCTTCCAACTTTATAGTGTGGGCCTTCTTGTTATCGCCGTTATTATTGCGTGCTATCTCATGTTCGCTATTGTCGTTGAGACCGCGCAAACAGGCGTCCCTTTCGGTAAACGTTATACACATGAATGGGCCCCGATCAGGCTAGTTTTCGCGCTGGGACTTCTGATCCCTATCGGGTATGGCTTAAACGCAGGCCAATGGATAACACTCTATGCAGCAAAATTCGGATCTGATTTCGCAACCAAGGGCTGGATATTGTTCAACGATACGATGGCGCAATCCTACCTTGAGAATCCCGAACAGCGCGTAGGTAGACCTCAATCACCAGAACTGACAGATATCGCATCCTACATGATGCTGGTTGATGCCTGCGCAATTTCCTACGGAAATATATACACAGGAGCGAACGAAAAAAGAATTTGGGCATATCTTGTCAAACCTTCGGCGACGGCTCCGGCAGGGGGCTCAACACTCAGCCAAATGAGCTTTGCAGACGCACGAAGATATTTCAACAATGGCGACATTGTTATTCGCTTCGGTGAATACAACGCGGAAAAATGGGGGAAATATCTCTCCAACGTTTTTCCCCATTGCGGCGACCTTGTTATCTCCGCTGGAGACTCGACTGAGCCTGGAGCCTTGATCATACAGGAGTACTATTACAACCTTGTTCAGGGCATGTGGGTTGGAAAATACGATCTTACAACATATGCGCAGGCCTTCGTTAAAAAATACACCAATGATACGGCCTATCGCGATGAAAATGCTGTTCTGCCGCCGCCGGAATATAAAGCTACCCTCGCGCAACAAATCACAGCAGAAGCAGAAGCCGCAATAACGCGC
>QFQB01000123.1 GCA_003241475.1 Micavibrio aeruginosavorus | reverse complement strand
GGTCAAAATTGCAATCGGCAAACCTGCAACATCTGTTACAAGCGCATCGCCCACCGGACGCGCATCTTGTGTATAAGGCTGATTTATAAGCATGCAATCGGCCGTATGGCATTGCCACGGCGTCGATATCTCCGCTCCCTCGCAACCCATATCTTTTGCAACAATGCTGCGGTTGAATTCAATAGATTCACGCACATCATTAGAGCCGCGGGCACAATTAAGCGACGCATAGAGCCCCGTGCTCACGCCGCCCTCACGACCATAGAACCCGTAAGAGGCCACATCGGCGCAAGCAGAAGAGAAAGCATTGTCTTTAAAGGCTTGCATGGAACCCCGCAGGTATGATTTTCGGGTCAGAAACAAGGCAAATCGCCTTGAATAACGATCCCATCTGTGTCGTATCAATAAGACGATTTAGACCACCTAAAATCAAGTCACATTGAGTCAGCCCTTGACCCATTTTAGCATCACCTTGAAACACCCCACCCACACCGCGTGACCCACCCGATGAGTCAGACAATTCGGCAACCATCCGGCAACCATCAGGATGAGCCGAACTTTGTTTTTGGTCTTCGGTCAGTCGATGTAAGAGCATTTTTGCCCGCATGTCGATACCGAGATTCATTAAAAATGTACCCTGCTCGATTGGCCCATGTACGTATAAATTATCAACCCTCGCCAACCTCGCGACATTTTCAAAATCGACATGGGCGGTCAGATCACTCTCACCCGGCAAATCGAGCACTTCTGTAAACTGATGACTCCGCATCGCCTGCAAAGAATCCCCAAAATTAGTATGGAAATGGCCATAATCTAAAAAAAGCGCTACACCATTTTGATTTATCAACAAATTATCCATACACTTAAGATATTGGTTTAAGTGTCGGGACGTTTCGAAAATAGCCCCTTCTTTTGGCGTATCGGAAGGCATATTTTCAGGCATCTGGAATGCTTCCCCCAGACCAAGGAGTAGCGAATTATCCTCATCGAGACCAACAACCCTCTCCCACCAACGACCATCTTTATATTCGAATTGTTGAATAGGAAGGGCATCGAGAAATTCATTGCCGATTAAAATCACTGGAAGCCGCGGATTTATTGAGCCCAGATCATCGATCCATTGTGTTTCGAAATCCGCCAGCATTACGGACTGAGCGTTTCGCAACGTCGGACTCATCTCCATCAGGTGGATTTTTGCAGCCTTGTGAAAGCCCGGAACATGCTTTGTGGCGCGCATAAGGTCAGCCATCAACGTCCCCCGCCCCGGCCCGCATTCCACAAGCGCGAATTCGGCAGGCGATCCCATTTTTATCCACAGGTCGGCGGCCCATACACCTATCATCTCTCCGAACAGTTGGGAAATCTCAGGTGCCGTCGTAAAATCCCCTGCCGCGCCGAAAGGATCGCGGGTCATGTAATAGCCGTGTTCGGGGTGACCGAGACAAAGCGCCATATATTCGTCGAGCGGCATCGGCCCGTCCTGGGCGATGCGGCGGCGCAGGATATCAAGCAGCGGCGTGGACATGTTTGGCCGGAATGTAGGGCGGACGTTTGAGCGCCATCACGATAAAGGAAGCCCCGACAAGGATCATCGGCACGCACAACCACTGCCCCATGGTCAGGCCAAGGCTGAGGAAGCCCAGATAGGCATCCGGCTCGCGGAAGTTTTCTACAAACATCCGGCATGCGCCATAACCGATCAGGAATGCGCCGCCGACAATGCCCGGGCGTTCCCGCACCCATTCGCGATGATAAAGAAGCGAGAGAATGGCGAACAATAAAATCCCTTCCAACGCGGCCTCATAAAGCTGGCTTGGATGGCGCGGTTCTGGGCCGCCATTCGGAAAAACCATCCCCACAGGAGCTTCCGTCACGCGGCCGAAAAGCTCGCCGTTGATGAAATTGGCGATACGGCCGAAGAACAGGCCGATCGTACAGCACAGCGCCATCAAATCGCCCAGACGGAACATCGGGATTTTCCTGATGATGGAGTATGCAATCAGCGCGATAATCACGCCCAGCGCGCCGCCGTGAAAGCTCATGCCGCCGTGCCAGAGCTGAAGGATTTGCGAAGGATTGGAAAAATAATAGCCAGGCTGATAGAACAGCACATAGCCGATGCGCCCGCCCAGAATAACGCCCATCACCGCGAACGGGATGAAATCATCAATATCCAGACGGTTGGGCCGCGCGCCTTTGGCTTCGTCCTTTTTGGCGAAATACACCGCATAGGCCCAGCCAAGGAGTATTCCTGCCAAATACGCCAGCGCGTACCAGCGGATTTGCAACGGCCCGATCGCAACCGCGACGGGATCGATATTCGGAAATGTGAGTGCCATGGGGCGGGACTATAGGGGGGAAAGGCAGAGATGGAAAGCCGTTACTTTAACAGCCCTCGTGCAATGCACTCCCGTAAAGCCCAGCCTGCATGATCCATGAGGCAAGGATGGCCAAGCGCATCTTCAGCCGAATTAAAATATATTGGCGCCCCTTCATAACAACCTGTAACTTTGCCGTTTTTATCATGCCAGAAATAAATATGAACTAAATCGCGATGACTAAAAGTTGCCTCGGTCAATGCACCTAGAAATACGGGTTCATCTTGGGGAATTGTCGCCCCAACCTCTTCTTCAATTTCACGCAACATGGCCTCGAAGGACTCTTCGCCTGCCTCTACATGCCCGCCGAAAGGACTAATCCAGTCGGGATTATCACGTTTTTGGAGAAGTATCTTGCCGTCTGCTCCTAAAATAATGCAATCGGCAAAGATTTTGCGGAATTCGCCAGACTGCGCCTCCGCTTCGGATAAAAGGCGGATTTTGTCTTTCATTACCTATACGGATCAGACTTCGACAGATAATCGCGCACGTATTTCGTGACGCCCTCTTCCAGCTCCGTGAACGGCTTGTCGTAACCCGCGGCGCGGAGCTTGGTCATATCGGCCTGTGTGTAATACTGGTATTTCGGGCGAAGCGTTTCCGGCATGTCGGTATAATTGATCTTGGGCGGTTTTCCTGCCGCCTTGAACGTGCTCTCGGCAAGGTCTTTAAAACTGCGCGCCTTGCCCGTGCCGACGTTGAACAGCCCGTTGACGCCCGGATTTTCAAACAGCCAGAGCATGACATCGACGATATCGCCGACCCAGATAAAATCGCGAAGCTGCCCGCCGTCCTGATAATCGGGATGGTGCGATTTGAACAAGCGCGCGGCGGCGCCCGCCACCACTTGCGGGTAGAGTTTGCAGACGACGCTCATCTGCTCGCCCTTGTGGTATTCGTTCGGCCCATAGACGTTGAAGAATTTCAGACCGGCCCATTGCGGCGGTAGCGGCTCGGATTTCGTTTCCACCACGCGCGCAACGCGGCGGTCGAACACATGCTTGGACCAGCCGTAAGGATTGAGCGGCGCGAAATGCTTCAGTCCCTCGATGCTCTCGTCATCTTTGAACCCATGATGGCCGTCGCCGTAGGTCGCGGCGGAAGACGCATAGATAAAGCGCACATTGTTTTTCCAGCACCATTTCCACAAACGGCGCGATAGTACGAAATTGGTGTCGATAATCAGGTCGGCGTCTGTCTCGGTCGTCGAAGAAATCGCGCCGATGTGAAAGATCGCCTTGATCTGGTCGGCATGCGTCTCCAGATAATCGAACAAGCGGTCGGGATGCACGACATCGCGAATTTCACGCTTGGCGATGTTACGCCATTTATCATCCGATCCTAATACATCGGACACGACGATATCGCTGTATCCCGCCTCTTCCAGTCCGGCCACGAGGTTCGATCCGATAAAGCCTGCGCCACCCGTTACGACAATCATGCTAACTCCTTTTGCTGACTACATTTTACGCAAAAAAACTTAACAATCCATAGCGGAGTTTGGAGCCCGCGGAATTCCGCGGTGGATATGTGCTTATCCGCTTGACTGCTGTGTTGCACCATACGATAGGCCGGTGTTAAAAATCCAGCCGTACAGAAGACGGATTTTTGATTCTATGAAACCTGACCCCCGCATTTTCGATGATCTTTCCCGCGTCGCCGGCGGCGCGATGAATGTGTTTTCCGGTCTGCGCGAACAGCTTTTGAACGATCTGAAAGCCCGCTTTGATGAGATGGCGGCCCGCATGGATCTGGTTCCGCGCGAAGATTTCGACCGTCTGGAACTTCAAGTCAAAGACCTGCAAAAGAAACTCGATGCTCTGACCGGCGGCAAAAAAACCGCGGCGGCAGAGCCGAAAAAAACGGCAGCGAAAAAGCCCGCCGTCAAGAAAACGGGAAAGAAGAAATAATGAGCAACGTTGCCTCGGAAAACGAAATCTTCGAAGACGTCAGCAACCCGCTGGATTCCGTCGAAGATATCCTTCATGCCAACGAATGGACGTTCGACCGCATGACCGAGGACGAGCTGACGGTGCAAATCACGGGCAAAATGGGCGAATACACGCTTCAATTTCACTGGCAGGAAGAATACAGCGCCATGCGCTTTTCCTGCCTGTTCGATCTGGACATCAAACTTGAGGCTCTGGACGAAGCCGCAAAAACCATGACGTCGATCAATTCCGGCCTGTGGCTCGGCCACTTCGACATGCATGAAAAATCGCAAACGCCGTGCTTCCGCCACACCACCCTCTTCCGCGGCCAGACGCACACTTCGGGTGCAGAACACATCGAAGATCTCGTCGATATCGCGCTGGCCGAATGCGAGCGCTTCTATCCGGTGTTCGATCTGCTCTCGCGCGGCCTACCGTCCAGCATGGCTGATATGGATCTCGCGCTTATGCCCGCCGCCGGCGAGTCATGATCGCGGCCTTGTCCGAAGGCTTGTTTTCCCCTTCCTATAAAATCGGCCTTGCCGGATGCGGCAAGATGGGTTCTGCCATGGTCCGCGCATGGCTGGACAAGGATTTGGTCAAATCCATCGATATTCTTGATCCCAACGGCTTGCCGCCCGAGCTTGCGAACGAAAGCATACTCACCGAACACACGGCGGCATCCTCTTTCATGGATGGCGCGCTGGATTGGGATTTGCTGGTGATCGCGGTCAAGCCGCAAATCATGGATGATTTTTGCGCGTCTATCAAAGATATGCTGCCGCCGACACTGGGCGTTCTGTCCATCGCAGCCGGACAAACAACCGGATCTTTTAGAAAACGCTTT
>QFQB01000026.1 GCA_003241475.1 Micavibrio aeruginosavorus | reverse complement strand
AAGCCAAAGAAGCCGAAGCCGATGCTGAAAAGGCAGCGAAAAAAGCGGCCAACAAAAAGCCGAAAAAAGCCGTTGCTGTTGAAGAAGAGACCGCAACCGAAATCGGCTAATTCCATCAAGGCCTTAAACATTCAAAAACCCCTGCCCATAAAAAGCAGGGGTTTTTTATTCACAGATCTATCCACGATGTTACCGACGATTATATTTCTTCAAGCGCAAACCATCGCTGTTAAATTTAGTAGGTACGAATTATCATAGGCCCATGTCTTATGATTCCGCCCAGTTTAAGGTCGTCGATGGCGATCCGCTCGCCCACCGCACCCTGCCCCACAACCTGGAGGCAGAGCAGGGTTTGCTCGGTATGCTGCTGATCGACAACCGCAACATCGAAAAAGTGAGCGACAAGATCAAGCCGGAGCATTTCAGCCATCCAACACACGGCAAGATTTACGATACGATCTTGCGGATGATCGACAAGGGTCTTGAGGCAAAGGCCACAACGCTCAAAGATTATTTCGAAAAAGATGAAGGGCTCGCCACCGTCGGCGGCACGCGGTACCTCGTCGAGCTTGCTACCGAAGTGCCGTTGCTCAACGACATCAAGGATTATGCGGACACGATCTATGACCGCCATATGCGCCGCGAAATCATACGTTTCAATCAGGATGTCTCCAGCATGGCGTTCAGCTTCTCCATGGATCAGGATGCGGACAACATCATCGCCGAAGCGGAAAGCCGCTTGTTTAAGTTGGCGGAAACGGGATCATCCGGCCAGACAGGCTTTGTCACGTTGCGCGATTCCGTCAAGATAGCACTGGAGCACGCGGAAAAAGCCTATCATGCGGATTCGCATGTTACGGGCGTGACGACAGGTCTTGTTGATCTTGATCACAAACTCGGCGGTTTGCACAATTCGGACCTTTTGATTTTGGCCGCGCGTCCATCGATGGGTAAAACGTCCTTGGCCGTCAACATCGCCTTCAACGCCGCCAAGGCCTTTGCCGAAAACAAGGTTGGCGGCGGCCGCGTGGGCTTCTTCTCTCTCGAGATGAGTTCCGACCAGTTGGCCACGCGCATTATTTCCGATTGTTCGGGAATCTCAGGCGATGCCATCCGTAAAGGAAATATCAAGGAGCACGAATTCATCAGCTTCGTGCAAGCATCACAAAAACTTTCGACCATTCCGCTCTATATCGACGATACACCCGCCCTCTCCATCGGCCAAGTCCGAGCCCGAGCCCGCCGCCTGAAACGTCAGCACGGTCTTGACTTGTTAATCGTTGATTACTTGCAGCTCTTGCAAGGATCGGGCACGCGCCAATCCGAAGGAAACCGCGTTCTGGAGATTTCGGAGATTACCCGCGGTCTGAAAGCCATTGCCAAGGAACTCAGCATTCCAGTCATTGCGCTCTCACAGCTCTCGCGTGCTGTTGAACAGCGTGAAGACAACCGCCCTATGCTCTCCGACCTTCGGGAATCCGGATCGATCGAGCAGGACGCGGACGTCGTGATGTTCATCTACCGCCATGAATATTACCTGTCCCGCCGCGAGCCGCAAAAATCAGGCGCGAACAACGAAAAATTCAACGATCAATATCAGGCGTGGCAGGAACAGCTGGCGGAATCCGCGAATGTGGCCGAAGTGATCGTGGCTAAACAGCGTCACGGTCCGATTGGAACTGTCCAGCTCTTCTTCGATTCCAACATCACGCGCTTTGGCGATTTGGAAAAGCGCTACGGCTAGTGCGCCAATCGTGGCGTATCTTGCCCTTTTGGAATATCCGCCGCATGTTTGATCGCCAGCGCCACAAAATCATCACCGACCTTGGCCAGCATTTTGTGCCACTCATACTCGACCGCCCTCTCGGGCTCGCCCTTGTCGATGTAATGGGCGATGACCCGCACGGATGCGGCCAAGGCCAGCGAAGATTGCTGTTCGATGGCATGCGCTCCGGGATGATAAGGCGGATACACGCTTTTCAATTTCTCCACGCATTCAAGAATGGTGTTCAGGCGCGTTCCGGACAGGCCTACAAAATTATACAGGTTGGCGCTTGTCAGCAATTTGGTGGATTCGGCAAAGTGCCGTTTAAGATATGCCGGTGAAACCCTTAAAAGCCCGGATTCAACGTTTTCTTCCTTGCGCTGCCCGATCGGTGAAATATTGCCCATATCAACTCATCCTTACGCGTATTATAAATAATGCTACTGTTGTCCTGTATTACAAACATATGACCTTTTCATAATTTACAAGCAGACTGCAAGGATCTTTTATGCCTACCGCCCACGCGCCCACCATTTTGGAAATATCGCTCGCCGCGTTGAAAGATAATTACAAAATCATTCTAGGCCGCACCAAGGCAAAGGCGGCCGGCGTTATCAAGGCCGACGGATACGGCCTCGGAGCCGCGCCAGTCTTCAAGGCGCTGTTTGAAGCCGGATGCCGTGATTTCTTCGTGGCCACGCCGGACGAAGCCGCGCAAATTCGCGACATCGACAAAACAGTGCGGATTTTTGTGCTTGGCGGTCTTTACAAGGGCGCAGAAGATTTTTATCTCGCGCACAATATCGTCCCCGTTCTGGCTTCGATCGAACAGATCGAGCAATGGTCGCAACATGGCGCGGAGAAATTGATTCCTGCCGCCATCCATTTCGATACCGGCATGAACAGGCTGGGGCTTGGTAGCGATGAAACAGAGTATTTGCTACAAAACCTGCAGATTCTGAAAAATTTCGATCTGCAATTGGCAATGAGCCACTTCGCCTGTAGCGATGAGAAAGACAATCCCATGAATATACAGCAGAACGCAATATTCATGCGGATCGCACAAAGATTCCCCAACGTAGCGAAATCCTTGTGCAACTCTTCCGGTATTTTTCGAGACGTTGCGTGGCATTATGATCTCGTTCGTCCAGGTTTTGCACTTTACGGAGGAAATCCAACGCCTGAAGCCGTGAATCCGATGCTCCCCGTCGTGTCCCTGAAAAGCCGCGTCTTGCAAACCCGCAAAGTGAAGGCCGGACAAAGTGCCGGCTATGGCGCCACCCATGTCTTTGAACGCGACACCATGACCGCGACCCTCGCCGCCGGATATGCGGACGGGTTTTTGCGAAGCGGATCGAACAAGGCAAAATTTTACTGGAACGGGCAACCCTGTCCCATCGTCGGACGGGTTTCGATGGACCTTATCATCGTCGATCTGGCCGCCGTGAAAAATGCCCCCCCGCAGGCGGGCGATCTCATGGAAGTCGTTGGGCCCCATCAAGACGTCGATACGTTTGCCCGTGATTGCGGCACGATCGGTTATGAAATCTTGACCGATCTGGGGCGGCGTTATCACAGGGTTTACACGCCTTAAATGCCGCCAAAAGCCATAAAGAGGCTTTTCAGGACGGCTCAAAAAGGTTAAGAAACTGAATTGGTTTCGCTTTTTGAAAGTTTTTTACCCGCATGAGTGACACACAGCAGCCAGCCGCCGTCTTGGGCATTCTCTTGAATATCTGTGAGACAGTCGGCCATAGCATCCTCAAATTTTTAGAATCCATCGGCGCGATGGCGATTTTTATCGGCCAGTCCATCCGCCATGTTTTCACGCCGCCGTGGTATCCGAAGCTGATCCTGCGCCAGTTTATCGACATAGGCTATTACTCCCTGCCCGTCGTCGGCATGACGGCTATTTTCACCGGGATGGTTCTGGCCTTGCAATCCTATACGGGTTTTAGCCGCTTCAACGCCGAAAGCGCGATCGCCAGCGTCGTGGCCTTGTCCGTTACCCGCGAACTCGCGCCCGTTCTGGCGGGCCTGATGGTTGCGGGCCGCATCGGGGCAAGCATCGCCGCCGAAATCGGCACCATGCGCGTGACGGAACAGATCGACGCGCTGACAACCTTGTCCGTCAATCCTTATAAATATCTGATCGTCCCGCGCATTATCGCCGGAACGCTGATGCTGCCTGCGCTCGTTCTGATCGCGGACATCATCGGGATTTACGGCGGATACATTGTCTCCATCTACACGCTGGGCTTTTCCGAAGGCAGCTACCTCAACCAGACATGGGATATCCTGGAAGTGAACGATGTGGCCTCCGGACTGTTCAAAGCGGCTATGTTCGGCTTTATCGTAACTATGATGGGCTGCTATCACGGCTTTAATTCAGGGCGCGGCGCGCAAGGCGTGGGAACGGCAACGACTTATGCTGTGGTGTCTGCTTCCATCCTGATCCTGATTTTCAACTTTATCCTGACAAAGGTTTTCTTCTCATGACTTCGAACGGCGCGCACAAAATGGCCTCTACGCCGAAAATCGCCATGCGCGACGTTAAAAAGGCTTTTGGCCCGAAGATCGTTCTGGACGGCGTCAACCTGACTATCGCGCCCGGCGAATCTCTGGTCATTATCGGCGGTTCGGGGACGGGCAAATCCGTCACCATCAAAACTATTTTGGGCCTAATCAAACCCGATTCCGGCTCTATCATGGTCGATGGCAAGGAAATGACGAATTGCACCTCTTCCGAGCGCGACGCCATGATGTCCAAGTTCGGCATGCTGTTTCAGGGCGCGGCCCTGTTCGATTCCATGCGCGTGTGGGAAAATGTGGCTTTCGGCCTGATCCAAGCCCGCAAGATGGACCCGAAGGACGCGCGCGAAATTGCTTTGAAAAAACTGGCGCAAGTGGGCCTTGCTTCGAACGTCGCGGATCTGTTTCCCGCAGAGCTGTCGGGCGGGATGCAAAAACGCGTCGGCCTTGCCCGCGCCATCGCGACAAACCCGGAAATCATCTTTTTTGACGAGCCGACCACCGGGCTGGACCCTATCATGGCTGATGTCATCAACGACCTGATCGTCGATTGCGTCAAGGATCTGGGCGCGACCGCGCTTTCCATTACCCATGATATGGCATCCGCCCGCAAGATCGCGGACCATGTGGCCATGATCCATGCCGGAAAGATCATCTGGCATGGCAAGGTGGCGGATCTGGATCATTCCGGAAATCCCTATGTGGAACAGTTTATACACGGGCGCGCCGAAGGCCCGATCACCAAGCACGCCAGCTTTAAAAGCCTGTAATTCCTTAGAGCCGTAGCCGTTTGCGCCTTTATTGTGCCTTCAAGATATGCAATAAAATGCCATGCGCTTTTTGGGAAAGATCTTCATAGCCCTTTTCTATCTTGGACTGCTTGGCGGCGTCTTGGCCGCCGGCGCCGCTTATCTGGGCTACAAGCATTACACGCGCGATCTTCCCGATTATTCCCAGCTCAAGAAATACGAACCGCCGATCGTCACGCGTATTTACGCTGGTGATGGACGTTTGCTTGCGGAATATGCGCAAGAACGCCGCGTGTTCGTCCCTATCGGCGCCATTCCCGATCAAGTAAAGAATGCGTTTATCGCCGCCGAGGATCAGAATTTTTATACCCACCCCGGCGTGGACATTGTCGCTATCGCGCGCGCGGCACTGAGAAATTTTACGGGAGGCGGACGACTCGTCGGCGCATCTACCATTACGCAACAGGTGGCCAAAAACTTCCTTTTGACCAACGAGCGTTCTTACGAGCGTAAAATCCGCGAAGCCATTCTGGCCACGCGCATGGAAAAGGCCATGACCAAGGACCAGATCCTTGAGCTTTACCTGAACGAAATCTATCTTGGCCAAAGATCCTACGGCGTCGCCGCTGCCGCACAGACTTATTTCGACAAGAAACTCGATGACCTGAATGTAGCTGAAGTCGCGTATCTTGCGGCCCTTCCCAAGGCCCCGAACAATTACCATCCCGTGCGCAAACACAATGCCGCGCTCGCCCGCCGCAATTGGGTTGTCGGGCGCATGCTCGAAGACGGCTATATCACAAAGTCGCAAGCGGAACTGGCCACAGCGTCCCCGCTCGCCATGACTCTGAAAGATGAATCCGATGTCGTCTCCGCCCCGTTCTTCGCCGAAGATGTCCGCCGTCAATTAAAAGCTCAATACGGCGAAGAAAGCCTGTATCAAGGCGGATTGGCCGTTCGCACATCCGTTGATCCGCGCTTGCAGGACATTGCCCAGCGTTCGCTTCGTCAGGGTTTGATGGAGTATGACCGACGCCATGGATGGCGCGGCCCGTTCCAGCACATCGATTCCATGGACGACTGGGCGGCGCAGCTTTTGAAAGTTGAAGAGCCGGACAATATGCCGTCCGACTGGGCGCTGGCTGTGGTGCTGGAGGGCGGCGCAGCGTCCGCCAAAATCGGTTTTGCAGACAAAGATACGGCGACACTGCCGTTGTCCGGGGTGCAGTGGGCTCGCAAATGTCTTGAGGAATGCTATGCCCTCGGCCCAGAAATCACAGCCGTCAATCAGGTCTTGAAGTCAGGCGATGTTATTTTCGTACACAACATCGGCACCAGCAAAAAACCGAACTGGGAATTGCAGCAAATTCCCGCTGTGCAGGGCGCGCTTGTCGCCATGGACCCACACACGGGGCGCGTTCTCGCTATTCAGGGCGGCTGGAAATACGGGCCGTCCCAATTCAACCGCGCGACACAAGCCAAACGCCAGCCCGGTTCCGCCTTCAAACCCTTTATCTATCTTGCCGCGCTTGATAAAGGCTTCACGCCCGCAACGCGCGTTCTCGATGCGCCTTTTACCATGGAACAATCGCCGGGCAGTTTCTGGAGCCCCACCAATTACTCCGGCCAGTATTACGGACCTACGCCGATCCGCGTAGGCGTAGAGAAATCAAGAAACCTGATGACGGTGCGTCTTGCCGCTCACCTTGGAATGCCGACCGTCGTGGAATACGCCAAACGCTTCGGCATCGCCGATGATATGAAACCATATTTGTCCTATGCGCTCGGCGCGGGCGAGACGACCTTGTTAAAGCTGACCAATGCCTATGCCATGCTGGTCAACGGCGGCAAAAAAATCACGCCGACCATCGTCGACCGCATTCAGGATCGCCGCGGCAAGACCATCTATTCCTACGACAACCGCCCTTGCCCCAACTGCGGCAAATTGATCCGCTGGGATGGCCAATCCACGCCCGAAGTGCCCGACGGGCGCGAGCAGATCGCCGACGAGCGCACATCCTACCAAATGGTTTCCATTCTCGAAGGCGTGGTACAGCGCGGCACGGCGGCCAAGCTTGCCGAACTGGGCCGTCCGCTTGCGGGGAAGACGGGTACGACCAACAAATCGAAGGACACATGGTTTGTCGGGTTTTCGCCTGACCTTGTCGTCGGGGTGTTCGTCGGCTTTGACGATCCGAAATCTTTGGGCAAGCGCGAGACGGGCGGTTCCACTGCGGCTCCGATCTTTGGCGCCTTTATGAAAGAAGCGCTCAAAGACACGCCGCCGACCCCGTTCCGCGTCCCCCCCGGCATCAAGAACGTGCGCATCAACGCCGATACGGGCCGCGCGGCCCAACCCGGGGACAAGCATATGATTTGGGAAGCCTTTGTCACAGGCACGGAGCCCAATCTTGACGACTACGTCCTCGATAATACTGTGATCGGCGGCGACCAAGCCGTCAGCGCCTACAGCGATGGCGCGGAAAGCCCTTATGATGCGAACAATGCGGCGGCTGACGGCGCGCCTGAAGCCATGACGGGCGATCTTCCCGCGCCTGCCGGAGAAATTGAACAACAGCCTTTCGCGCCTGCCCCTTATCCTTCCGCCGACGATTCCTTCACCAGCTTTTCGCGCGAACGGGACAATGCGGCCCCTGCTCCCGTCTATCCCGCGCCGACACAGCAACCCCCGCAAGACAATTCCGATTTCTCGGGCACCGGCGGACTTTACTAATTAGAAGGCGAAATCGCGTTCGATGGATTTGCCGCCATGGATCAAAATAACCGGCACGGTTTTGCCGAATAATTCCTTGGACAAATCAACCCCGGCAGGCGCCTTGATCTTGAACAGCGCGCGGGTTTTATCGGCATCGTCCGGAATAATTTCAGGCGGCGTCGTCAGAACGGCATTCGGCGTTTCAACAACAAGATCCGCACCTTCTTCAAATCCTTTGGCCGCATAGGCCGTCACGACGATTGAATCCTTGCCGAGCACGGCTGTGTCGATGCCAAGATCGGGCAGGTTTTCTTTCGAAGGCAATGATTTTTTTGCGTTCTCGAGCAGCTTGTTTTCCGCACTTAGTTTTTTACCATTTCCTTTTATCGTGCGCGCAACATGTAGCGTTTGCGGCACGCAAATTTCATGGCAGACAACCGCATTGATGGTCAGATCGACGGTTGCGTCTTTTCCCGGCTCTTTTAAATTTACCGTGAAGGGAAACAATATCTGTTCGGAATAACCAAAACTGTGGAGCCCAGAGAGTGTGTATCGGCGCGGCGCGGGCCATGACAATTCAACATCTTTGACGTTCGTCGATTTGCTCCAGTCGAATGATGTTGGTATGCCGCTATCACCGGGCATGCGCCAATAGGTGTACCATCCGTCCGCAAATTTTATATCCACACCCATATCCACAGAGGACAAATCACCGGTCGATTCGTATGCGGAAACCAGCTGCGCCGACATATATTCCGCCGTTGCTTGTTGTTGAGCGTGCGCCGGAAAAGTTCCCGATAAAAAAATAAAAAAGCTGGTGAGTGTTTTCTTCAACATGATGTCGTCCGATTGTGTTGCGCGGGCCTTTCTGAAAGTATAGGCGACATGAGTGATAAACACAATTCGTCTGCATTTTCCTCCCTAAAAGGCCAGCTGCTTATTGCCATGCCCCAAATGAATGATCCGCGGTTTCACCACGCGGTTATTTTCATGTGCGTTCATGACAAGAACGGCGCCATGGGCATGGTTATCAACCAGCCGCTTCCCTCGCCCGATTTCGAGGATGTGCTCAAACAAGTGGGAATTGCGAGCGAGCGCCCTTTGGATGAAAAAATCCGCCAGACCCCTGTTCTGGCCGGCGGACCCGTGCAGGGCGTTCATGGATTTCTTATTCACAGCAGCGATTTTACACAAAAGGACACGATCCATGTAGACGACCTTTTTTCCATCAGCGGAACGGTCGACTCGCTCCGCGCCATGGTTGGCGGATACAAACCGGATAAAATGCTCTTCACGCTCGGCTATGCAGGCTGGGGTCCGGGGCAATTGGAAAAAGAATTGCAAGACAATGTCTGGCTCAGCGCCCCCGCCAGTTATGAAATCGTGTTCAACACACCCGCCAATCAAATGTGGGAAAATGCTTTTGCGTTGATCGGTGTTAATCCTGTCATGCTTTCAGGCGTGAGCGGCCGCGCGTAAAATCCAAGCGTCCTTGTTCAACCCATACAGAACATGGTCTTGTCTACGGCCTTCTATTTGTAAATAGCTACGGGCGAAACCCTCTTCTTCAAATCCCAGACGCAACAACATGTTGCGGCTTCTGCCGTTATGAACCAGGGTTGCGGCATTTACTCTTTCCAGTTTTAGCGTTGTAAAGGCATATTTTAAAACAGCACCCGCCGCCTCGGCCATGTAGCCGTTGCCTTGCGATAGTTCATCCAGCCAATAGCCAAATGTCGCGCTTTGCGCCGCGCCGCGCATAACCCCGTTTAAATTGATGCCGCCTATCAAATAACCGTCTTTAAAAATAAGAAAGGCGTAGGTTTTATCATCGGTCCATTCCTTGGAGAGCCGCGCAACGCGGCGGCGGAAAAAATCGGGCGACAGACTTTGCGACGGCCATGCAGGTTCAAAAGGCTTAAGATAATTTTGATTAAGGCTACGGACAATTTTCCATTGATCGTAATCGGATTCCCGCCCAGGGCGAAGGCTCAACCGCTCTGTTGTCAAGACAGGTGCAATAACAACTGGTCTCATCTTCTTCGCGGAAGGCCACATTCAAAGGACCTTCCTACGCGGCCAGTCGTTGCGTGATCTTTTCGTAATCCTCAAGTCCTTCAACAGGTCCCAATGCGGCAAGCGTCGGCTTTCCCGTGAAGATTTTCTGAGCAATTTTCTGCACGCTGTAGACCGTAACGGCATCCACTTGCGCAATCAATTTCGCCACATCGGGGGCGCGGTTGAAGTTGATGAAATATTTTGCCTGACGGTTTGCGCGAGACAGCATCGATTCGCGGCTCATGAGAATGCCGGCCTTGATCTGTGCTTTTGCACGGTTCAGTTCAGCTTCAGTAACAGGATTCTGCATTACCTTCACCAGTTCTGTACAAGTTACAGGAACAAGCTCGTTCAAGGATTCAGGACCGGTTCCGGCATAAATTTCGAATTGTCCGTCATCGTGATAGGACGAATGGCTGGAATAGATGGAGTACACCAATCCGCGCTTTTCACGAACCTCTTGGAACAGACGGGACGAAATCCCGCCGCCCAAAATCGTGCCAAGCATAACAGCGGAATAATAGTCAGGATCTTCGCGGTTAATGCCGCGGAAACCTAAAACGACATGACTTTGCTCCAGATCTTTTTCAACGCGGACTTCGCCGCCTTTATATCGGGCCGGCGTGTAGCTTTGATCAGAGTCTTTGGGAAGATCGGAAAACATTGTCTGCGCGGTATGAACGAATGCATCGTGATCGATATTGCCGGCAGCAGAAATCACCAGTTTTTTCGGTGTATAGAAACGATGCACGTAATCATACAGCGTCTCTTTTTTCATGTTCTGGATGATGTCTTCACGGCCGAGAATCGGCGCGCCCAGCGCCTGATCCGGATAGGCCGTTTCCTGATAGTGATCGAACACCACATCGTCGGGCGTATCATTCGTCATGCCGATTTCCTGCAAAATAACGCCGCGTTCTTTTTCCAGTTCGGCATCAGGGAACGTCGGACGTTGCAGAATATCCGACAAGATATCCATGGCCAGAGGCATGTCGTTTTTCAAGAGATGAATGTAATAGGCCGTGATTTCGCGGCTGGTGTAGGCATTGATCTGTCCGCCGACATCCTCAATCGCTTCGGCGATCTGCAATGATGTGCGCGTCGGCGTGCCGTTGAACATCATGTGCTCGACCATGTGCGCGACGCCGTTGTGTTTTAAATCTTCGTGGCGCGTGCCGACGTCGGCCCAGACACCCAAGGCGACTGTTTCCATTTCAGGAACGGAATCGGTGATAATGCGAAGGCCGGAGTCGAGGGTAGTGGTTTTAATGCTCATTTTTTACATTCTCTTTAATATGGGTCTGCAGTTTTAGCAGATCATTCGGCAAAACGGTAAGAATCTCTTTTCTTTCATATAAATCAGATAGATGAGATGGCAAGGGGGGCTTTATTCCGGTTGCCTTTTCAACCGCATCCGGGAATTTGGCCGGATGGGCGCAGGCCAGCGCAACCAACGGAATAGACGGATCATGCCCATTTTCTATCGCTGCAGACAGGCCAACGGCGGTGTGCGGGTCCACCAGATAGCCGGTATCACGATAGCAATTTTGCATGATAGAGAGTGTTTTTTCATCCGAACAACGATAAGCGGAAAAGGTCTTGCGCGCTTCTTTCATTTGTTTGTCGGTCAGCGTGAATTCGCCGCTTTGTTTGAACGCATCCATTTTTGCCCGTAGATCATCGGATTTGCGGTCCAGAAGATCGAATAAAAAGCGCTCGAAATTACTGGAAACCTGAATATCCATGCTCGGTGACAAGGACGGTTCGACTGTGGAGGCCGTCATCGCCCCGGTTTCAAAGAAACGCGTCAGGATATCGTTGCGGTTGGAACCGATCACCAGTTGTTTGATATTCAAACCCATCTGTTTGGCGCAATAGGCCGCATAGACATTGCCGAAGTTTCCGGTGGGAACGGCAAAGACAATGCCGCGCTTGTCGGCTCCCAACGCCGCGCCAGCCGCCATATAATAAACGATCTGGGCCATGATGCGCGCCCAGTTGATCGAATTGACCGCCGATAAATTCATTTCCTCACGGAACACTTGGTCGGCGAACATCGCCTTGACCGCGTTCTGGCAATCATCGAAATGCCCTTCAAGGGCGATGTTGTGCACATTCGGCGAATTCACGGTTGTCATCTGGCGGCGTTGCACTTCGGAGGTGCGGCCCTTGGGATGCAGAATGAAAATATCGATGTGTTTGCAATTCTTGCAGGCCTCAATGGCCGCAGAACCGGTATCTCCTGATGTCGCACCGACAATGGTGACGTTCTCGCCGCATTTTTCTAGCACGTAGTCAAACAAACGCCCCAGAATTTGTAGCGCGTAATCTTTAAACGCCAATGTCGGCCCATGGAACAATTCCATCACCCATGTAGACGGGCCGAGTTGCACGAGCGGCGCAACGGCGGCATGGCCAAAATTGTTCTCATAAACCTCGACGATGATCCCGCGCAGATCCTCATCGGGAATTTCGCCAGCCACGAAGGGCTGCATAACCTTAAAGGCCACTTCGGTGTAGGGCAGACCTGCGAGGCCGGCCACATCGATCTGCGGCCATTTGGTGGGCACATACAATCCTCCATCCGGGGCCATACCCGAAAGCAGAACTTCCGTGAAGGATTTTTTGGCGCCATCGCCGCGCGTGGAGATAAACTGGATCATGGCTTTATGTTTAAGCCATGGGCGGCTGGGGCGTCAATTGTCTGGAACGATTCAGGCCCGCACGAACGAGAGAAACAGACAATTCTGCAATTTTATCATGCCAGGCAAGGGTATTCCGCCATTCCTGCGGGATGGCATTGTAGCCATATTTCGCCCCCGCCAATTGTCCCGCAACCGCGCCGACCGTGTCGGCATCGTCCCCCAGATTAACGGCAAGAAGTAGCGCGTCGCGAAAATTGTCGGTTTGCGAGACCGCCCACAGAGCTGCCTCCAAGGTATCAATGACGTACCCGCTAGAGCGGATATCATCACGCACTTTTGCAAGATATGCGCCGTCGGCAATTTTCCGGATTTTCGGTTCGCGCAAAACCGGCAAAGAAGGATTGTTTCCGGTGATCGCCGCATGAAGGACTGCTCCCATTAAAGCGCAAGCCTCGAGCACTTCAGGCGCGGCATGCGTTGGCCGCGATTGCCGAACCGACAGATCGATGGCGCGATCCCGATCATCCAGCGAAAACAGCACAGCAGGGGCAAGCCGCATGATGGAGCCATTGCCAGCCATGCTGGGACTTGCGCTGGCGTCTCCTGCTATACCCTCATCAATATAATTCCGGAGCGCCGCGCGGGTTGTGTCTCCGATATCGAAACACTCACCCGTAGAACTATTGTATCCTTCGCGCATCCAGTCCACGAAGCGGTCCATCATTTCAGTAGGGTTAAAGCTGTTTCTGTGCAAAAGGCTGTCCGCCAAACACAAAGCCATGCTGGTATCGTCTGTCCATTGGCCTGGTTTCAGGCGAAACGGTCCACCGCCGACCATATCAGCTACGGGCGGTTGACTATCCCGTTTAGTAAATTCTAGGGTTGTTCCTAAAGCATCGCCTACGGCAAGGCCGACAAGGCATCCTTTTGCACGATCCAGAATCTCCACATCCCTCATTGGCATCAAGCCGCTTCCAGATAACGGTCTTGAAGATGCGCAATAAGCGGGCCGGGCGTGAGTTTGGTGCCTGTAACCTGTTCCAGAAGGTCATCGGTACGCATCAGGCGGCCATTACGATAGATTTTATCGGCCAGCCACATCTGGACGGGCATGAAATCGCCCTGCGCCATCAATTCAGGGATGTTCTGAATATCCCGTTTCATTTTGTCATGCATTTGCGCCGCGATCATATGGCCGAGCGTATAGGACGGGAAGTAGCCGAATTTGCCGACGAACCAATGAACGTCCTGCAGGCAACCCGAAGCATAGGTCGTCGGTTCTACTCCCAACAGGTCTTTCATGCCAGCATTCCATGCATCGGGCAGTTCCTTGATGGTCAGGCGACCGCCAATCAAATCGCGTTCGAGTCGCATGCGCAAAAGCACATGGAAGAAATAGGTGACTTCATCCGCGCTCTTCCGATCGACGCCAGGCTTGACGCGGGTTTTGAGACGGTAAAGATTGTCGGCGGTCATGGCAGGATCGCCGAACTTTTGGAACAGTCCCTCGACGCGCGGAGACAAATAGCGGAAAAATTCCTTCGTGCGGCCGAGAATCATTTCAATAAGCAGGGCTTGCGCTTCTTGCATGGCCGACCCAAGATCCTGCCCTACAGGCTGGTAGCGCCATGTTTCGCGCGGCAGGCCTTGAATATAGATGCCGTGCCCTCCTTCATGAAGTGCGCTTTTCATCGAATCAAGGAAGTTTCCGGCGTCCGATGTCTTGATGACGAGTCTCGTGTCGTCCGGCGTTCCGCCTTCGACGGGGTTATGTCCCGTCTCATACAAACCGCCGCGATTGAAATCGAAACCCATGACCTTGAGTAGCGAGCGGTTCAGCCACATTTGTTGCGCGGCGGGGAACGGTCCGGTCAGCGGAATCGGCTCCTTATGCTTGGCCTGCTCGTCTATTATCCACGGCAAAAGCTCTTTTAATTTTTCTTCCATGCGCGTGAACAGCTGATCGACATCATCCAGACGCGCGCCCGGAATATATTCGCGCATAAGCGCTTGATAGAGCGGATCGGTTGCATGGTCGTTGTCCTTGAGCGCTTTGGCTTCCGCAATCCGCTTTTGCAGATCGACCATATCCTCCAGAAACGGCTTGGCCTCTTCCCAGTCATCGCATTTTAAAACGTCGCGGTGTTTGCGGCGACCTTCGTAGGCAAGGCGCGCTTTCTTTTCCATGAGATCTGAGGGCACGCGTGCCACGTGGCGGTACATCGTTTCCATCTCGCGCAGATTGGCACTGTCCCAAGGGTCCCATGATGCGGGGGATTTTTTCTGGTGCGCATGGCTGTCTTCGATCAGCGCGGACATTTTGTGGTTGGCCAGCTCTTCATGCATGCGGCGATACAAAAAGGCGATTTGCCCCAAGCGGCTTTTGTAGGCGCCTTCCGGCATAGCCGTCAGGAAGTCCCGCCCCAGCGTTTCAACAATAGCGTTCATCCGCCCGATGTCGCGAAATGCCATTTTCAAGTCCATGTAGGAGCGCGAGGCGTGTTCTTCGTATTGCTTGGTGTTGGCGTCGATATCGTCGGGAGTGCGGGGCGCGGGAAGTTTGAGCAACTCTTCGGTTGCCGTAACAGTTTTTGCGGACATCCTGCCCATGACAAGCGGAACCAATGGCATATTGGCCGCCCAATTCCGCACCTTGCCCCAGATATCCTTGCCCATGGCCATGATTTTATCCTCTTCTCCATCGTTTCTGAGCGCCAACTATGGTCATAATATGACGGATTTCCGCGATTTTTAAACCCAAAAGTAAACGCCCGCACCGGAAGTCCGGCACGGGCGTTTGAAAAGCAAAAGGCTCGCTAAAGAGCGAGCGCTTTAATTACTTCTTTTTCGCTACTTTTTTCTTAGCAGCTGGCTTTTTCTTCGCAACAGCTTTTTTCACGACTTTTTTAACGGCTTTTTTTACCGTTTTTTTCTTGGCAGCTGGCTTTTTCTTAGCAGCTGGCTTTTTCTTTGCGGTTTTTTTAGCAGCCGTTTTCTTAACAACGGACGTTGCCATTTTCTTTACTGCTTTTTTAGCAGGTTTCTTTTTCGTAGCCATAGTCTCCATCTCCTTCAGGTTTGGAAAATAATCTCTTGATGATTTCAAGAAAAGGTTAAGAAGTAGTTACACGCGAATCAGTGTACCTCATTTTCAATATAAAAAAAATGAATTCTAAAGAGGGCTTCGAAAAACCCACAACTGTGACTCAAATGCCACAGTGCGGATTATCAACAAAGAGGATCAGGAATAGTTGCCACGAAGAAGGCATTTAAAAATCACTTCGTGCCAAACACGGTCTTGAGTAAATCGGTCGTACGCTTGGCGGGGTTTTGACGAATGGATGCTTCTTCCTTCGCCACATAATAAAAGATTCCGTCCATGGCTTTGTTCGTCACATAGTCATTCATATTGTTCTTCAAGCCTGACACCATCGGCATCTTTGCATACTGACCCGATACGGTATCAAAGGCTTTGACCGCGCCGGCCTGTGCCAGAGAATCGCTCACGATGGGTTTCATCTCCGCCGCCAGTTGCGTGCCCATGGACTTCCGCAGATATTGCGTTGCGGCATCCTGCTTGCTGGACAGAATGGAGCGCGCATCCTCCACCGTCATCTTTTTGATGGCATCAATAAATAGAGTCTGCGCTTTTGGGGTCGCTATCTCGGCGGCGCGGTTCATGCGGGATTCAAGATCTTCGGTCAGAGAGCCCATGCCCACTAGTTTGAGTGCTTTATCAGCCTTATCCAGCGTTGGTGGCAACGGGATATGGATTTTAGGGTCGAGATTAAACCCCCCCGTCTTGCCCAGTTGGGCCACCACAGTCTTCGTGCCGACATTCAAGGCTTCTTTCAGGCCCGCCGCGATCTTGTCCTGACTTAACCCTGTGCCGGTTGTCGTTGTGGTTTTGCTTGCGGTCTGGGAGCCTAAAACCGATCTCACCATGCCGAGCCAGTCGGTCTGGGCGTTGGCAGGAATGCCTATAAGAAAAACCGAGAGAAAGAGAACTAAAAATTTTGTCATGTTGGGCTCCTGATTCTTCATATAGACGTCAGCATCGCGCTTTAGGATGATACGCAACGAAATTCATCATTGGTCAATGATGGTAATACCTTTTTTATCCCAACGGTATTTCATTTGTTTTTTAATGGTAGGACAGCATATTGGATCTGTCTTAGCATATAGAACCTGCTCCACTAAAATCACGCCGTTTTTTACCGAAGGATTCTCTGCCGCGCCCTCCAGAGCAAACGAACTCGCGGGCTTATACTCCTTTTCGCCATCAATAGAAAAAACGGTAAGAGTGTTCCGCCAATAGGTCGGTCCCAGCGTAGTCCAGACCAAGATAATTTCGTCCTTGCCGTCGCCATCTAGATCGGCAATTGCGTTGCCCATAGACTGTGCGGCTTCTTCCATCCCTGGTTCATGAGTTTCTTGAGATGTTAGGAACGCCTTAATGACATCCTCATTGCTCTTTGACTGAGCATGGGCCGCAACTGCAAGACAAACCGACAGCAATAGAAAGAAAAATCCGACAATTCTTTTCACCATCTCACTCCACCTCTATGAAATCATTCCCACTCAATCGTCCCCGGCGGTTTGGATGTGATGTCATACACCACGCGGTTGATGCCGCGCACTTCATTAATGATACGGGTCGAAACGCGGGACAGGAATTCATGGTCGAAATGGTAATAATCCGCCGTCATGCCGTCGGTCGAGGTTACGGCCCGAAGCGCACAGACAAACTCATACGTCCGCTCATCACCCATCACACCAACAGTCTTGACAGGAAGCAGGACAGCGAACGCCTGCCAGATAGCATCGTACAATCCGGCATTGCGGATTTCTTCCAGATAGATCGTATCCGCCTTGCGCAGGATCTCCAGTTTCTCTTTGGTGATTTCACCGGGCAGACGGATGGCAAGCCCCGGCCCCGGGAACGGATGGCGGCGGATGAAGTCTTCGGGCATGCCCAGTTCACGGCCCAACACCCGTACCTCGTCCTTGAACAATTCGCGCAAGGGCTCCACCAGTTTCAATTTCATGTAATCGGGCAGACCGCCAACATTGTGGTGCGATTTGATCGTCTGCGAAGGGCCGCCGGTCACGGAAACGGATTCGATGACATCGGGATAAAGCGTGCCTTGGGCCAGAAACTCCGCGCCGCCGACTTCTTTGGAGCGCGCATCGAACACATCGATGAACAGCTTGCCGATGGTTTTACGCTTGGTTTCGGGATCTGACACCCCGTCCAGCGCGTTCAAGAAGATATGGGACGCGTCTTCATGGATGAGCGGGATGTTGTAATGGTCGCGGAACATTTTGACGACTTGCTCACTCTCCCCCGCACGCATCAGGCCTGTATCAACGTAGATACAGGTCAGCTGGTCGCCGATGGCTTCATGGAGCAGAACAGCTGTAACGGAAGAATCCACCCCGCCGGACAGACCACAGATGACTTTGCCCTTGCCTACTTGCGCGCGGATCTTGGCAATGGATTCTTCGCGAAAGGCCGCCATCGTCCAGTCACCCTTACAGCCGCAAATATTGTGCGTGAAGTTTTTCAAAAGCTGCGTGCCGTGCGGCGTATGCACGACTTCGGGATGGAACTGCGTCGCCCAGAAGCGGCGCTCTTCATTCGCGATGATGGCGTAGGGGGCGCCCTCGGATTTCGCGATCACCTTGAAACCATCGGCCATTTTGGTAACGCGGTCGCCATGGCTCATCCAGACCTGCTCATGCGCTCCTTTTTTCCAGACATCCTTAGAGATAGCGCTTTCTTCGATCATGTCGATATAGGCGCGTCCGAATTCGCGCGTGTCCCCCGCTTCGACCTTCCCGCCAAGCTGGTGCATCATCACCTGCTGGCCGTAACAAATGCCAAAGATCGGCAAACCGAGGTCATATATATATGTGGGGGGGTGGGGAGCATCCGGCGCATAAACGCTGCACGGGCTGCCCGAAAAGATAATGCCGCGCGGGGCGAAGGCTTTTAATTTAGCCTCATCCGCACTGTTGTAAGGCCAGATTTCACAATAAACACCGCTTTCGCGCAAACGGCGAGCAATGAGCTGCGTAACCTGCGATCCGAAGTCGAGGATCAGAATACGGTCATGTGCAGTAGAGGAAGCTTGATCTGGGAGGACGGAATTCGATGCTGTTTTCATGGCTCATTTTAGACAGCGAAGTTGCCGGTGAGAAGGCAATTTTCAACGGAATCCGTTATTTTATGATTTGACAGAACCCCTTCATTTGCTTAACAATTAAGAGTTGCCTGCTTACAGGGTGGGCAACCGCGGCATTTGACGGACAGCTTGCACCGCGATATCAAAGCTAAAGCGGCTGCGGTCTGGTACTCTCGTACTGCTGTGGTGTCCCAAAAGGAAACGACAGGTGGTGCCACAAATGACAAATCCCTCGATCAGTTTTGAATTTTTTCCCCCGAAGTCCGAAAAATCGGCTCAAGATCTTGTTGCTACTGTCAAAGAACTCGCCTGCTATAATCCCAAATTCATGACTGTTACCTTCGGTACGGGCGGCGGATCGCGCGATGGAACGTTGCAAACCTTGAAAAACCTGCAGCGGGCCGCACCTGATGTCGCCTTCGGCAGTCACCTGACCTATATCTCCCATACCAAAGACGAACTGGATCATTACACGGATATGCTGTGGAATCAGGGCATCCGACATCTGGTCGCGCTTCGCGGCGATATGCCGCAAAATCTTGTCTGGCCGCTTGACCCCGATGCCGGCTATTACCAATTCACCTCTGATTTCGTCGAAGCACTGATGAAGCGCCACCCGTTCGATATCAGTGTCGGTGCCTACCCCGAAAAACATCCTGATGCGCCGAGCCTCGATGCCGACCTTATCGCCCTAAAGAAAAAATGCGATGCTGGCGCGACACGGGCAATCACCCAGCTTTTCTTCGATAATGACGTTTTTTACCGTTTTGTAGACTGTACGCAAAAGGCGGGCATTACCACGCCGATTGTTCCAGGTCTTCTTCCTATTCGGGATTTTCAAAAAGTTTGCGAATTCGCTGCCAAATGTCAGGCCAGCGTGCCGCAGTTCCTGCATGATAAATTCGCCAATGCGGTGTCCGATACCATGGCCGAAGATCTGCTTTCCGCACAAGTCGAAGATCTTATAAGAAACGGCGTCGATCATATTCATTTCTACACGTTAAACAAAAGCAGCGTCATCAACAGCGTCTGCAGCACTTTCAGCCCACAATAAGGAGACACACAATAATGGTATTAGCGCTCAACCTAGGATTCCCCCGTATCGGCCTCAAACGCGAATTGAAAAAGTCGCTGGAGAGCTACTGGAAAGGTGAAATTCCGCGCGAAGCACTGATGGCGGCAGGCAAGGAACTGCGTCTGCGCCACTGGAAATTGCAGGCGGATGCCGGTATCAGCTTTGTACCCACCAATGATTTTTCTTTCTACGACCATATTCTGGATGCCGCGTGCCTGTTCGGTTGCATCCCCGAGCGTTATGACCTGAATGACCCAGACCTTTATTTCTCCATGGCGCGCGGAAGCCAGAAGAACGGCCGCGACGTGATCGCGATGGAAATGACCAAATGGTTCGATACGAACTACCACTACATCGTCCCCGAACTGAAAAAGGGCCAGACGTTCAAACTTTCGACGGATAAGATTTTTGCCGAGACAAAGGAGGCGAAAGAGGCGGGGTTCGTACCACAACCCGTTTTGATAGGTCCTATATCCTTCCTCATGCTGGCAAAAAAGGCAGAAGACTTCACCGATTGCCGCTGCACGCTGACAGATTCTCTTCTCGATGTTTACATCGAAATTTTCCAAAAACTCGTCGCCGATGGATTTGATTGGATTCAGATCGACGAGCCATGTCTCGCACTTGACCTTGAGGACCGCTATAAGGACGCCTACAAAAAAGCCTATGCAAAAAGCGACAACATCGATCTTGCCTTCTCGCTTCCCGTGGCCACTATCGGCGTTGATCTGGTGCGCGCGCCCGATCAATTGGACGCCTGCATCAAAAAAGCCAAAGAGTCCAATATCTGCCTCGTGCTTGGTCTGGTCGATGGGCGCAACATCTGGAAAAACGACCTTTCGGATTCTTTAGCAAAACTGGAGAAGGCAAAGGCCGCGCTCGGCGATGGATTTGCCGTTTCCTCCAGTTGCTCGATGTTGCACGCGCCGATCGATCTGGACGCCGAAACAAAGCTCGATCCCGAACTAAAAACATGGATGGCGTTTTCGAAACAAAAACTCTTTGAAATCGCCGTTCTTGCCAAGGGAGCCAGCGGAGGCCGTAGCGCCATAAAGACGGAATTAGAGGAAAGCGATATCGCCGCCTCATCCAAGAAAACCTCCAAACGCATTCATAATGATGAAGTTCAGAAGCGCATGGTTGCCATCACGCCGGAGATGAGCAAGCGGAAAAGCCCGTTTGCCAAACGCAGGACAGTGCAGCAGGCGGATTTGAAGCTTCCTGCCTTCCCCACCACCACTATCGGTTCTTTCCCGCAGACGGCGGAGATTCGCAATGCCCGCGCGGCCTTTAAAAAAGGAGAACTTGACCTAGCTAGCTATACCTCCGCTATGAAAAAAGAAATCGAAAGCGTGGTGCGCTATCAAGAAGAGGCGGATATCGATGTGCTGGTTCACGGCGAGCCGGAGCGCAACGACATGGTGGAATATTTCGGCGAACAGCTGGATGGCTATGCCTTTTCGCAAAATGGCTGGGTGCAATCCTACGGCTCGCGCTACGTAAAACCGCCGATCATCTATGGTGATATCTCCCGTCCCCGCCCGATGACGGTGGACTGGTCGAAATACGCCCAAAGCCTGACGAGCCGCCCCATGAAAGGCATGCTGACCGGACCAATCACCATTTTATGCTGGTCCTTTGTCCGCAACGACCAAAGCCGCGAGAAAACGGCCAAGCAAATCGCGCTCGCCATCCGCGACGAAGTTGCCGATCTGGAAAAAGCCGGCATCAAGGTCATACAGATCGACGAACCCGCCTTGCGCGAAGGATTGCCTCTGCGCGACGCAGACCGCGAATCTTATTTGAAATGGTCGGTGGAAGCGTTCCGCTTGTCGGCCGCCTGCGTGGAGGATTCGACCCAAATTCACACGCACATGTGCTACGCGGATTTCAATGACATCATCGATTCTATCGGTGCGCTCGATGCCGATGTCATTTCAATCGAAACCTCCCGATCGCAGATGGAATTGCTCGGCGCGTTCGGGGCGTATCAATACCCGAACGAGATCGGTCCCGGAGTCTACGACATTCACTCCCCGCGCATCCCTTCGACGCAAGAGATGGTTGATCTGCTCGAAAAAGCCGTGAAGGTTTTGCCGGCTGAACATATCTGGGTCAATCCGGATTGCGGCTTGAAAACGCGCAACTGGGCAGAGGTCAAACACGCGCTGGACAACATGGTGGCCGCGGCAAAAAAGATGCGGGCAAAATACAAAGCCAGCAACGCAGCTTAAGCTACGGTATGCATGCAAAAAAGGCCGGATAAATATCCGACCTTTTTTCATTCCCCACTTTTATCATATTGCCTTATCGAGTTTTTCAACCAATTTTTTGCCTTTTGCCGACAAGAATAACTCCTTGCGGCGGCGGTCGTCCCTGGCATGTTTAACCACCACAAGACCATAGGGCTTGCCCATCCGTCGGGCATTGGACAAAGCGCCGATGGTGCGCGACATCACAGACATAGAAATTCCCGTCCGGTCCGAAATATCCTTTAAAGATATGCCTTCTTCACTGGCAATTTCACAAAAAACCGTTACCCACTGGATCGGGAATTCAGGGTCTATTGCAATGAGTTCTTGCAGAATCGTCTGCAGTTTTTTCATTTTTTTGCTGGTCATTGGCCGCTCTTCTTATCGGTGTCCATTTTCCGGATGTAAATATAATTTGAGTATATGGCATATCTACAATCGTTTCGCAACGGTAACTTGTTCTTTTGAATAGTGGCCAAAAGCCAAACATTCTGTTCAACTCTAACGTGAGGGAACGAACACCACCCATTTTAAAATGAAAGATCATTAAAACCTCCCTTCTACCGCACCGCGACAGGGAAGCATGTTTATATAATGCGTAAAAATTTTTATACGATGCCTACGTACCATGCGATAGCAGATAATAGCATCCTGTACTTGGCGTTTTAAAAGAATGCCTTGCATGCGGACGCAAATGCAAAGAAAAGGATCAACGCCCGAGCGGTCTTTTCGTTTCCAATCTTTCCAGCTCTTTCGTGTTCGTAAAAAAATAGTCTGGCAATCTCGCTCCTGCCTCGAGATCTGTAGCAAATCATATATTTGGGGCTGGCGGATATCAGGTTTGTTCGAATTGGCTATTGGTTTAAACAAAATGGTTTTAGAAAACATATTTACTCCTTCAACTATAAGTTTTATCGCCCTCGTTTTGCCTTATAAGTTTTTAAAGAAGGTTAATCACTGACCTTAGGGATAGATTCTTGAGGATAGGTCTTTTGCAATATGCGAAATTTTTTGCGGAAACAGCCTGTCGATAGATGTTTTTATATGAGACAATTTTTTTTCAAGCTCCAGCGGAAGATTGGTTGCCTGATATATGCCGCCGCGCCATAAGCATTTTCCTTCCCCTAAAATGAAATCGTCTACACCTCTTACAACCCATGGCATTTTTTTTAGCCGCCATTTTTTTTCGCCCAAATGATGATAGACAAGGCCGGACATATCCTGTGCCCGCGCTAGATCAACATTCCATATGCTGGGACAAGAAACCTGGATATCCTTCAAAAGGGCTTCTTCGACGATCATGCCACCGCAATAAGCCCCCCTCAGGTCAGCTCCGGACAAATCGCTTTGTGCAAAACAGATGGCCTCAAGATTAGCGCAACGGAAATCACATCTCTGCAAGTCTGCAAGACCTAAATCGGCGCCCTTTAGATCGCCACCCCAAAAAGATGCGCCTGTTGCTTTGATGCCATCCAGACTAGCACCTGAAAGCTTGGCATATCTAAAATCAGCATTTGAAAAATCTATTTTCTTTGCGACCCCCTCTTCCAGCGCCAGCTTTAATGTTCTTTTGTACGATTGGTAAATGATTTTACCAGAAATTGATTTTATTATCATATTATCCCCACATAGATGATTTATACCAACTAACTAATAATTAGATGGCAACAATCAACTTTGTCAAGAAAATGATTTAAGCGTTATGTTTGACCAAAACAGCGGCAAAAAAACCATCTGTTTCATGGTCTTTGGGAAAGAGCCGCAAATACGGCCCCTCATTGGGCAGCATGGAAGTATCCCCCTCCCAAGCCTCGGAAAACGGCAAGACGCTGTAATCGGCATGGCGCGAGAGGAAAGATTCAACCTGTTGCTCGTTTTCCTCGGTAAAAAGAGAACATGTCGCATAGACAAGGCGGCCACCGGGTTTTACCTTGTCCGCCACACGGTCCAAGATATCGGATTGCATCTGCATGATTTCGGGCAATTTCGGGCCATACCAAGACCAGCGAAGGTCGGGATTGCGCCGCCACGTTCCTGAGGACGAACATGGCGCATCGACAAGAACGATGTCCATCGTCCCCTTTTGACGTCGTAGCCATTTACGGTTGGATTCTTCTTCCAAAGAGCGCAGCTCGACATTGTGAACGCCAGCTTTCTTAAAACGCGGCTTACCCTTTTCTAGACGGCGCGTGTTGTTGTCGGTTGCAACGATATTGCCCTTGTTTTTCATCATCGCCGCCAGAACCAGCGTTTTACCACCGCCGCCTGCACAAAAATCGAGAACGCGCATGCCGGGCTTTGCACCGGAAACAAGGCCGATCAGTTGCGATCCTTCATCCTGAATTTCGACAAGACCGTTTTTGAAAGCCTTGGTATCGCCCATGAAGGGCTTGCCTTTCGCACGCAGGGCAATGGGCGAATATTTCGTTCTTTCTATGCGCACATGGTCTTTGGTCAAAGACTCAATCGCTTCTTCCACCGTACCCTTCACCGTATTCACCCGTAAATCCAAGGGCGCAGGATCGATCATGGCGGCAAGATGCGCTTCGAACGCATCGCCGAACAAGGGCTGCAATTTCTCCGCTGCCCAGTCCGGACATTCGCAGCGTACAGCGACAGGCATGGCCGGATCGGATAGTTCCTTATTTTTTAGAAAATCGGCGAAATCATATTCGGCATCACTCAGAGGATCGGGGGCATATTGCTCACCAGAAAAGATGCTCTCCAGTTCTTCCGGCCTGTCATTCAGGACGTAGTCGGCAAGAACGCGCAAACGCGATGTATCTTCCATCTTTCCCTGCGCGATCCACCAGCCGAGACGCGCATGGGAACGCATGATCCTGTAAACGCGCTCTACGATAGATGTCCGGTCTTTCGAGCCGATAAAACGCCTTGCCGCCATAAAATCGCGGATCGTGTTATCCATCGGAATAGGCGCCGCCTTGAAGCGGTTGAGCAAATCGATGGCGGCGGTAATGCGGGCGGGTTCTCTCATAGCAGGCAAGGGTTTAGCCTGTTTTGGCGGCTAAAGGAATGTTTTTCGACAACGTAGCCGTTGAATTTTGCGCGGCGCATCATATTCTTTGTCTTACAATTCGTTTTAAGGGGGAAAATCCTATGTCAGATACGCTCTTCGATCCCGTCAAACTCGGCGACATTTCTTTGTCAAACCGCCTCCTTATGGCGCCTCTGACCCGTGGACGAACAGGAGCCAGCCGCACGCCAGATGATTTGACGGTCGAATATTACGCCCAGCGCGCCAGTGCCGGCCTTATCATCAGCGAAGCAACCGCTATATCCGAACAGGGCTATGGCTGGTATGGGGCTCCCGCGATCTATACGGATACCCATGTCGCCGCTTGGAAAAAAGTTACGGACGCCGTACACAAACACGGCGGTAAAATCGTTCTTCAGCTTTGGCACATGGGCCGACTATCCCACCCCTCGTTGCAAAAAGACGGCGCGCTTCCTGTAGCGCCTTCCGCTATCAAGCCAGATGGTCACACGCGCGATTCAACGGGCAAGAAGGATTATGTGGTGCCTCGCGCGCTTGATGTTGCCGAACTCCCTGGCATCGTTGCGGATTATGTAGCCGCTGCCCGCCGCGCCATCGACGCTGGCTTTGATGGCGTGGAAATCCACGGGGCGAATGGTTATCTGATCGACCAGTTTATTCGTGATGGCGCAAACCAGCGCAGTGATGAATATGGCGGCTCCATTGAAAACCGTCTGCGTTTCATGAAAGAGGTTGTTGCGGCTGTCACGGCTGAAGTCGGCGCAGGAAAAACTGGTATTCGTATTTCACCGACCAACCCCAACGGCGGCACGAAAGACAGCGATCCCGTAAAAACATTCACGGCCGTTGCTCAAGCTCTAAACGAATATAATCTGGCCTATGTTCATGTGATGGAGCCATCGCCGGACTCGGGCAAAGGATTTGCAGGCTTGCCCTATGTGCTCCCCGAAATCCGCGAAGCCTACAAAGGCAATTTGATTGTCAATGGCGGCTACGATGTGAAGAGCGGCAATGCCGCGATAGAGAGCGGCTTAGGCCAAGCGGTCGCTTTTGGCGTACCCTTTATTGCCAACCCGGATTTGGTCGAACGCTTCAGAACGGGTGCGCCGTTAAACACCCCGCACCCCGAAACTTTTTATGGTGGCGCGGAAGAAGGCTATACGGATTACCCGTTTCTTGGCCAAAAGGCCGCGTAGGGATTATTGCGCCTGAACGCCGGCAGAAGCTTCTTTTTCGAGATCAAGAACAGTCGTTGTCACAGCATCGTGGGCTTGCGCCTGAAAGGCGTAATAGGCTGGTGCTGTGGCGATCAGGGCAACGCCGAGCAACATAAGAAGGTATTTTTTCATGATCTCTCCGGAAAATTTCGAGAGCCTTTGTCTGGCACTTGGCCCTACTATGCCATCGGAAGATAAAAAATCAATAATTGGGAAAAAGTTTTCCCTATTGCACCGCACAAACCTATGTGCCAACCTTGGTGACGTCGCGCCAGCCATAGCAAACTTCCTTCAAGCTTGAATGACCAATCTCTATCATCTTCCCGCCAAGTTTCTGCCCGCCCATTTTTTTGTAGAAGGCATTGGCGCGTTCGTTTTTCTCTAAAACCCAAAGACAGATCGTAGAATGTTTTTTGGCCTTAAGCTCGATAGCGGCATGTTTGATCAGTGCGGTGCCGATCCCCTTGCGCCATTGATCGGGTAAAAGATAAAGCGCGTAGATTTCCCCCGAATGGCTGGGGCGGATGGGCGATGATCCTGGCGGCGGGGTTTTGGTGCGGCCGATCACAACAAAGCCTGCGGCCTCGCCGCCCTCTTCGGCAATAAAGACATCGCTTTCACCGGTCTGCGACCACTGCGTCCAATCGGCAATGCGCTTTTCTACGGTGAGACTGTCCAGATAACTCTGATCCACGATCCCGCCATACGCCCCTTTCCATCCTTCAACATGAAGGCGGGCGATGACCGGGATATCGGAAGCGTCTGCTTTGCGGATGTTCATCCGGGAAGTCTATTACTTGCGCAAGCTCGGGAAAAGCCTCAATGCGATCTTCGCACCTAAACCCTGTTTTGGTTGTACAGGAACTTCGGTCTCGATGATCGTGTCCAGATGCTTGGTTTGTGTTTCGATATGGTTTTTGAAGAACGCCGCCTGCTGTTCCCACCTTTCTTGGAGAGAGGCTGGAACTTCGAGCTTGTCTTGCTGCTCTTTCGATTTGTCGCGCAAATATTGACGCGCGGCAACCTCATTGGATGCAGGACGTTCGCGCGACACGGTCAGATAGCGCTTTGCGCCATTTTGCAAATCTTCTACGCCTGCAGGCTCAACCAATTGGTACTGACGAAAAACGAGTTGGTTGTTGGGCTTTTGGAAAAGCACAACATATTCCGACATTTTGGACGGCCCGTCGTAATTATTGCCGTCAAAGTTCTCTGTGCCCCTCGCATAGCTTACAAAGGTCGTGCTTGCCGCGACAGGCACGAGACCTACGTGGTCGAGATCAATCTGGGAGCGGACATCCTGATCATCATGCTTCAATTCATCGTTAGAGCGTTGCTTGCTATTCTCCAACACATAAGTACGCGCGATGATATTTCGGTCGCTTTTG
>QFQB01000122.1 GCA_003241475.1 Micavibrio aeruginosavorus | reverse complement strand
CGGGGATTTGTATTTATGATTCAGCCAATCCTAGAAAAGGCTGGCGATCGGAATGTGATAATAAACGTTCAGGATTTCCGTGCCCGGATTATCATCGCCGATTGAGGCGTTCGAGATGTGGCCGAAGGCAACGCCGACGCGGCTCTGGTTGTCGAATTCATAGCCTGCTTCAAGCTGGGTGCGGAATTCGATGGGGGAGCCAAGATCCTTATCGCTGGAACCTTGTGCATACAAACCTGCACCAAAGCTCGGCGTCAGATAGATGTTTTGTGCCAGCATGAAATCCGCCAGAACACCGCCGCCGGCCCAGACGGAGCCGTCATTGTTCGCTTCAAAGCCCATCCATGGCTTCAGTTTCCAAAGGAATTCGTTGCCCGAGCGGTATTCAACGCGGAAATCCGCCGCGCCGCCGTCGCTTGAATCCAGAATGTCATAATAGCCAACGCCCAGAGACAAATAGGCAGGATCTGTTGAATCCTGGGCTTTTGCAGGGTTTGAGGCAAACAAAAGACCGCCGAGTGCGGCCAGAATTGCTAATTTTTTCACGAATAATTTCCCCTTGGAATTATGAATAAAGCTAGAAATATAACTCGTTACATTGTTTGCCTACTACGGGATGAAATCAAGAGGGGTTTCTGCACAGGCAGACAAAAAACACCGTTATTATTGCGTCAAAGCCACACCTGCGGTCCGCATATTAATAAATGTCGATTTTTTACATTCACGCCTTGCGCGTGCTCAGCATTGAGATTAGAAAAGGCTGTTGTTAAAACAGGCAATAATTCAGAATGTTACAGCCCTTCGCCTTTTATCTTTTCGCTTTTATCACGTTGCTCAGTGCGACGATGGTCATCACGTCAAAGAACCCGGTTCACTCTGTGCTTTTTCTCATTCTTTGGTCATTGTTTACGTCGGTGCGGTGGCGGTTCTTTTCTTGTTCGTTGTGATGATGCTCGATATGGGTTTTGCGGAGTTGCGCAAGGGTGCGTTGAAATACGTGCCTGTTGGTTTGATCATTGGCGGCATTCTTCTTGCTGAGCTTGCGATGATCTATGGCGCATGGGAATTTGCGCCTGATGCCGATATGAATTTGGCCAATCCTGTTTCGAACATGAACAATACGGAATCTCTGGGTGTGCTTCTTTACACGGATTACATTTTTGCCTTTCAGGTTGCCGGTCTGATTTTGCTGGTCGCTATGATTGGCGCGATTGTGTTGACGCACCGCCAGCGTGCGGGTGTTCGCCGTCAGAAAATCATCATTCAGAACAACCGCAAACGTGATGAAGCGATAGAAATCGCCAAGGTTGAGACGGGGGCAGGGGTATAAGTTATGGGACCAATCGGACTGGAACATTACCTGATACTGGCCGGAACGCTCTTTACCATGGGGATTTTTGGTATTTTCTTGAACCGCAAGAACGTCATTATTATTTTGATGTGTATCGAATTGATCCTGCTTTCGGTCAATATCAACTTCGTGGCGTTCTCTTCCTTTCTGGGTGATTTGAAAGGCCAAATCTTTACCATGTTCATTCTAACCGTCGCGGCGGCAGAGGCTGCCATCGGTCTTGCCATTCTGGTAATCTTCTTCCGGAACAAAGGCTCGATCGCGGTTGAAGAAATTTCGAGCATGAGGGGGTAATCATGGTTGAGCGGTGGCATAAAATGAAAGAAGTCCAAGGTAAAGATTGGGAGATTCTTCTTAGTTCATTTGGCAAAGCTGTTATGGGCCCGGTATTGGGTAGAGATGTTAACCCTTTAAATGCGCTCCGCCCGGAACGCTACACAGACAGACGCGGTGTTGAACCTAAGGACGGTTATTGTTTGTGGGAAGAAGACGAAGATGTAACCTCAGTCGATTTGGCAATTTCTTTCAATCAACCCGCTGATTTGACCAAAGCTCCTGAAAATGTCCAGGTCGGCTTCAGTTTTGGCACAAAAACATTTTCGCGCGTGGACAATGAATGGCCTTTGGCTCAACTAACATATGTGATGCAATGATCGAATATCTCGCCATCTTCCCGCCGCTTGTCGCGTTCGTCGTTGCCTTTTTGTTCGGCAAGCACTTGGGTGAGCGTCTGGTGCAACTGATTACCTGCGCAGGTGTTATAACGGCGGCATTCTGTTCTTGCGCACTGTTCGTTGATGTTGTGTTAGGCCATGATCCGCGCACCGTGACGATCATGAACTGGATTACATCCGGAACGCTCAGCGTCGATTGGGCGTTGCGCATGGATCAACTCGCCGTGGTCATGATGTGCGTGGTTACCATCGTCTCGTCTTGCGTTCATGTCTATTCCACCGAATACATGCATGAGGATGAGTGCAAATCGCGCTTCATGTCTTATCTTTCGCTCTTTACCTTTGCGATGTTGATGTTGGTCACTGCCGACAACCTCATCCAGCTGTTCTTCGGTTGGGAAGGCGTGGGCGTGGCTTCGTACCTTCTGATCGGTTTCTGGAATTACAAAGACTCGGCCAATGCCGCCGCCATAAAGGCGTTTTTGGTCAACCGCGTCGGTGACTTTGGTCTGGCGCTCGGCGTGTTCGCTTGTTTCAAGCTGTTCGGCACGGTCCAGTTCGACGGTATGTTTGCACTGGCAGAAGGTCTAAAAGATGCCCGTTTTGATTTCTTCGGTTTCGATTTGCCAGCTTTGACAACGACCTGTCTGTTGCTCTTTGTCGGCGCAATGGGGAAATCGGCGCAACTCGGTCTGCACACATGGCTTCCGGATGCTATGGAAGGCCCCACACCTGTGTCCGCCTTGATCCACGCCGCGACGATGGTAACCGCAGGCGTGTTTATGGTCGCCCGCATGTCGCCTGTGTTTGAATATGCGCCCGATGCGTTGATGGTTGTTTGCGTGATTGGAGCCTGCACCGCCTTTGTGGCGGCAACCATCGGCTTGACACAGTTCGATATCAAGCGCGTGATTGCCTATTCCACTATGTCGCAACTTGGCTATATGTTCTTTGCTCTTGGTGTCTCCGCCTACGGCGCGGCGATTTTCCACCTGATGACGCACGCATTCTTCAAAGCGTTATTGTTCTTGGGAGCTGGCTCCGTCATTCACGCCCTTCATCACGAACAGGACATGCGCAACATGGGCGGCGTATGGAAGAAAATTCCCGCGACCTATGTCTTGATGTGGATCGGCTCGCTCGCTCTGGCCGGCATTCCGTTTTTTGCGGGCTACTACTCCAAGGACATCATGCTGGAAGCCGCATTTTCCGACCACACATGGTTTGGAACGTTCGCTTACTGGATGGGGATCGCCGCGGCCTTTATGACAGCGTTTTATTCAGGTCGTTTGCTGTTCATGACTTTCCACGGCAGGCCGCGCATGGATCACCACACATTCGACCATGCCCATGAATCGCCGCCTGCGATGCTGACGCCGCTCATTATCTTGTCGATCGGCGCGTTGTTTGCGGGTTTTCTTGGCTATGAGGGCTTTGTCGGCGGCACGGAAAAACACGAGATCGTAGCCGAAGCTCAGTCTGCCGAAGTTGAGCATGAAGCCGTGATTAACAATGCGCCTGTGGTTGAAGAAAATCCGCACGGCGAAGAACTGAACCGCTTCACTTTTTGGGGTGATGCCATCAAGGTTCTTCCTGGGCAGGACACGCTTGAAACTGCGCACCATGTTCCGCACTGGGTGAAATTGCTTCCAACGGTTATGGGTGTGCTCGGACTGTTTTTCTCATGGGTGTTCTATTCCTTGCGTCCGGGCCTTCCTGCCAAGGTCGTGGGCACTTTCTCCGCGCTTCACACCTTGTTCTTCCGCAAGTGGTTCTTTGACGAGATTTACAATGCTGTGTTCGTTAAGAATGCTATTTGTGCCGGTAAGGTTTTCTGGAAGACGGATAAAAATGTTGTAGACGGTATCGGCCCCGACGGCCTTGCCGCCCGCTCGCTCGATGTTTCTGGCGTTTTGAAAAAGATGCAAAGCGGTTATGTGTTCCATTACGCTTTTGTCATGATTATCGGCGTAGTTTCATTCGTGAGCTGGTTCTTCTACCAGTACGCCGGCTAGGGAGTTTTCGATGTTGGCCCATATTCTTTCCCTTCAGATTTTCCTGCCGCTCCTTGGAGCGCTTGCCATTATCGCGCTACCGAAAGTGACCGATTGTTCGGCGCGATGGATTGCCTTGATTGTTTCCAGCGTTGTTTTCGTTGTTTCCTGTGTCATGCTTGCACAGTTCGAAACAGGCAATGCCGGATTTCAGTTCGTTGAAAAGTCCGAATGGTTTCCTGCTCTCGGCTTGACCTATCATCTGGGCGTAGACGGCATATCGCTCTATTTTGTTCTTCTCTCTACCTTTCTGACGCCGATCTGCATCATTTCCTGCTGGCATGCGATTGAAAAGCGCGTGAAGGAATTCATGATTGCTTTCCTCGTGCTCGAAACCTTTATGGTCGGCACATTCTGTGCGCTCGACGCTTTCTTGTTCTACGTGTTCTTCGAAGGCGTCTTGATTCCGATGTTTATTATCATCGGTGTATGGGGCGGTGCGCGCCGCGTTTATGCCTCGTTCAAATTCTTCCTCTATACATTGCTGGGATCGGTTCTGATGCTGGTGGCGCTCATGGCATTGTATTTCTACACAGGCACAACCGATCTTACCGAAATGGCCAACAACGACCTGACCCGCGATGTCCAGATTTGGCTGTGGCTGGCATTCTTTGCCTCGTTCGCGGTCAAGATGCCGATGTGGCCGGTTCATACATGGTTGCCCGATGCGCACGTCGAGGCACCGACGGCGGGTTCGGTTATTCTGGCCGGCGTTTTGTTGAAGATGGGCGGCTATGGTTTCTTACGATTCTCTTTGCCGATCCTGCCCGAAGCATCGGCCTATTTCACCGATATGGTCTTCGTCATGTCCGTCATAGCCATTGTCTACACAGCGCTTGTGGCTTTGGTTCAAGAGGACATGAAGAAGCTGATCGCTTATTCATCCGTCTCTCACATGGGCTTTGTCACGCTCGGTATTTTTACCGGAACGCAACAAGGCGTCGATGGGGCGATGTTCCAGATGCTGAGCCACGGCATTATCTCTGCCGCGCTCTTTTTATGCGTTGGCGTTGTTTATGACCGTTTGCACACGCGCGAAATCGCCCGCTACGGCGGCCTTGTCAAAAACATGCCTAAATATGCGACCGTCTTTATGGTCCTGATGCTTGGCTCCGTCGGCTTGCCGGGAACGTCCGGTTTCGTTGGCGAGTTCCTGACCCTGATGGGCTCTTTCCAAGTTAACACCTATGTTGCCGTCTTTGCGACGACGGGCGTTGTATTCGGCGCTGCCTATATGCTCGTGTTGTACCGCAAGGTTATCTTTGGAGAACAGAAAAACGCTGATGCCGCCGCCATGCCGGATCTGACCAAAACCGAATACGGCTATCTGGTGCCGCTTGTCCTGATGGTCATCCTGTTTGGTGTTGCCCCGGGGCTTGTCATGAAAAACGTGTCGCCGTCTGTTGCTGCGCTTTTGGAACAATATCAAAAAACGAAAGATGGTACGGAACATTTCGCTAAGGCGACGATTCCTGCTGTAAAGGCTGCTCAAGATGAATGATTTTGCTACCCAGTTGATGCCGCTTCTGCCCGAGCTGTTTTTGGCTGGCGCGGGCCTCCTTTTGCTGATCATCGGCGTGTTTGGCGGGGATAGGCATGCTACGCGTGTGAGTGTTCTGACTATGATTGCTTTTGCGGGTGCGCTGGTCTTGTTGCTACTAGGAAGCTGGGAGCGTGTTGACGTTCTGAACGGCATGTTCGTGATGGACCAGTTCGGCGGGATCGTAAAATTGATCGTGCTCTTTGGTATGATCGTTTCCGTTGCTCTTTCTATTCGTTATGTCGAGCACGACAATATCGCGCGTTTTGAATATCCTGTCCTGATGTTGTTTGCCGGACTTGGCATGATGCTGATGATATCGGCGCATGATATGCTGTCCTTGTATATGGGATTGGAATTGCAATCTCTCGCCGCCTATGTTCTGGCGTCGATCCGGCGCGACAACGCAAAATCCGCAGAGGCTGGTCTTAAATATTTCGTTCTTGGCTCTATCGCCGCGGGCCTTTTGCTTTTCGGTATTTCGCTTGTCTATGGCTATACCGGCTCTACTAACTT
>QFQB01000121.1 GCA_003241475.1 Micavibrio aeruginosavorus | reverse complement strand
AAAGGGGAACGCAGCGATAGGATTAAGGTCGGAATAGGCCACTCCTGCTACCGAGTGGCTCCAGCGTGTGTATTGTGGAAGACTTTTGTAAGGATGCATTTTTCTATCCAAAGCTGTTCCAACCAACAAACTTGCATCCGAACCTAGATTCAAGTGCGTCAATAATTACGTTACCATACAAAGCGTTAGCATGCGTACTATCCGGCCCGTAATGTTCTGGCTTCAGAAATCCCGATCCGTCGATTGCCGATGGAGGTACTTTCATATATTCTATTCCCAGTTCCGAGCACGTTTTCTGATACATATTGGATTGGACTTTCCAGAACTTGTACCTTTGAACGGGTGTCGACAGGGCGTCTAGTTGCTCTGGAGAATACAGCTTTTCAAAATAGTTTCCTATGTGATTTCGAACATATTCGTTATCACCATTGGCTGGGGGACACTCCACCTGCAGCATAGCAACCTGGGGCAAGGCTGCACGAAAAGCTTTTAGTGTATTGAAAGTAGGTTGGATAAGTTGCAAAAATATATCCTCGATCATATCGAGGCTTAATAAGGTTGCATCATCCCTGAGAGGTAGATGCGGCTCTCCAGGAAGTACAACTTCCAACGGACCGTCATTATCTAACACTGTAAGCGCTAAATGATGTCCTCCTCCAAGCATTGTTACTAAAGAGATATTATCGTAGTTCCGAGATAATATTTCAATGTTTTCCCTAAGCTGCATGTTGAGCTCGACAGAGCCAATTTCATCCGAGGTAAACTGGTAGCTTAGACCGTATTTCCACGCGTCAAAAAAAATCAAGTCAGTCCGTAATTGACTCGGATCGAACACGAGACGCTCTTGGGCTGCGGTGGCAACTGCAGCATAGTGGCTATCTCCGATCAACAATGTTGCGAACGATGGTTCTGACATAATTTCTCTCTATCACCACTTAGCCAGAAAGCGCGCTTCAAACTTCAGCTCTCATGTGATCTCAATGGACGCCCTTCCCACTTACCATGGAGTAGGTAGTGAAAAACAGGCTCTATCCGATGAGACTGCACGTCACGATTCATTACATAATAGGCTTTCGCATTAAACGCTTTACACGGGCTGCGCAGCTCTCTGCTTCCGCAATCTAAAAAATGGGTTAAAGGGTCAACTCCACTTTGTGCAACATCTGAGTAGGTGGCTTGATACCAATCGGCGTCAAACAAACCCGAATCTTCAATTATCGTTCGCCTAAGTAGCTTAGTTTTTTTATCGACGTAAAACTTTTTGTTTATGAGATTTTCCCACTTAGTTAAACGCGGCTCTTGTATCCCATCCGTATTAGGAGGAAGAACTGCCTCTTCTGCAATCTTAATTTTTTCAATTTCGTGATGTAAAGAATTGGCCCACCTTAAAAATTCGTCCCGTTTACTTGATATATTACGGATTGTTTTTATAGATCTCGACTCGAGAAGTACCGGCGTGCTATTAAGCCGATTTTGGATCACTTCGTGGTTCAAGATCCATTCATCCTGGGAATGCATTTCTCTCGAACTTTCCGCAGCAATCCACCATCGATAGATGCATGTGATTTGATCGGATACGCCTACGCCAACATACGCCGCACACCTCATAATGTAATCCCAGTCTTCTGTAGTGGTAAGCGCTTCGTCAAAGCGAAGCCCGTGTTCAGCGAAAAGGTAGCGTGGAAATGCTATTGAAACAGGCGGGGTTAAATTCGTTTCGAGATGCTGAATAAAATCAAAGTCAGGACCGTAATCATTATACATGCCGCTGATGGCACGTGCAGCTCGCTTGCCGTTAACAGTCGCCCATGTAAACTCCTGACGTAGGGCAACCGCTCGCAACAAAGCACCAGGTTTCCTAGCGGCGATTCCGGCAAATGTTTCCAACCAGTGGGCGAAAACGATGTCGTCATCATCTAATATCACGACGTATAGTCCGTTCGCGATTGAAAATCCGATATTTAATGGTGTTGTTCTCGTACCCCCTTCAACCCTCTCAAAACGGATCTTATTTCGGAAGTCGCTGGGTTGATTATCAATTAGATGCTTTATATGCCGAATCGCATCATCATCGGCATTGTGCGCGATTACTAGATGTTCGAAATCTAAATATGTCTGCGCAGAGAGGCAGAGAAAGACCTCTTGTAAGGTCTCTAGTCGCTTGCCCTGGGTTCGGGTGAGTACCGTGAAGGTCGGTCGGCTTTTGTGTTGGAGATCCGGTTGTCTTGCAGTCGTGTTGAATGAGAGTACATTCATCATGTCCTGCTGCAAAGGCAAGAGCCCGCTTAAGAAAGTTCCCAGAGACGTCGTATAGACAGCCGGAACAATAGACCCTGCGAGCTCCTTATCCATGTGACAGGAAGCATAATTCACATCGAATTTGTAACCGTACGTTGCGAATCTTATGGCCAATTCCGTTGAAAGTTGGCTCAGACAGGAGCTCGATAGCGCTCCTGACGAACCCGGCACAATCAAATGTACATTCAGAATAAGATCACCCGCCACGGAAAACATTGTCTCCCACTCAACAAAGTTTCCCGTTACGACGAATGCGACGGTGCTGCAGCCATTATTTTTGTTTAAATTTATGTATTCATTCAAATCAATCTTCTTGTATATTTTTTTCTTTCCATCAAATATTCTGGCATGGAAACCTGAAGACAGATTATTATGTTCGATAATCTGGCTTGAGAATAATACAATGTCAGCGTTTATTTCATCAATATTTTCGAAAACCATCACATTTTTCTCCGGCATTATGCTGTTGGATTCATAAGATAACAGAACTATATTATACAAATGTTATTGGTGTAACTGTCAATATTCTCGTATTATGTTTTCGATGTAAGCGCCGTATTTGCTTTTCTGCATGCTTAGGTATATATTTTTTAGCTGATTTCTATCAATAAATCCTTGGCGGAAAGCGATCTCTTCCGGACAGGATATCTTAAATCCTTGACGTCGCTCTAGTGTTGCCACAAATTCTGACGCCTCTAACAGGCTGTCAGGTGTGCCAGTATCGAGCCACGCATAGCCACGCCCTAGCTCTTGTACAGAAAGTTTACCGCGCTCAAGATAGATACGGTTTACATCTGTAATTTCTAGCTCACCACGGGCTGATGGCTTCAAATTTGCAGCGATATTAACAACCTCCTTATCGTAAAAATACAGACCTGTTACCGCCCAATTTGACTTCGGGTGGACAGGTTTTTCCTCGATTGAAATCGCTCTTTTATCCTTATCGAATTCGACCACACCATAGCGTTCGGGATCGCTGACGTGGTATGCGAATACAGTGGCACCTTCTCTTGCTGCGGTAGCCTCTTTGAAGAGCTCACTGACCCCGTGTCCATAGAAGATGTTGTCTCCAAGGATGAGGCAGGAGGGGCTGTCCCCTACAAAATCCGCGCCAATAATGTAGGCCTGTGCGAGCCCATCAGGTGACGGTTGCTCTGCATAGGACAGTGAAATACCCCATTTTGAACCGTCACCAAGAAGAGCCTGAAAGCTCGGCAGATCCTTCGGCGTTGAGATGATCAGGATATCGCGGATCCCTGCCAGCATGAGGGTCGACAAGGGATAATAGATCATTGGCTTGTCGTAGACTGGCATGAGCTGCTTCGATGTAACCAAGGTCATGGGATGCAGTCGCGTTCCACTGCCACCAGCCAGAATGATGCCCTTCATGCTCTTCCCTCGATATCTTCACAGATAGGTTTTGGACGCGACAAGGCGTTCAACAATGTCATTTACGGAGTGTTGCCAAGTCGGTAGCTCCACAGCATGAGCCGCTCTTAGTGCAAAGTTGCTCAGTCGCGAATTGGCAGGCCGTTTGGCTGGTGTTGGGTACTCCACGGTCGAGATCCGTCCGACCGCTGCGCTAGGGCCTCCTTTAGAGGCTGATAAACGGAAGATTTCCTCCGCAAAATCGGCCCAACTCGCCTCCCCTCGACCGGCCATATGAAACATCCCTCGAAGAGTGCGATCGCCGTCCTCTGTCAGATTGCGGGCGATCTTGAAAATCCCGTCGGCAATGTCCAGAGCTGACGTCGGATTGCCAAATTGATCGGCAACGACATTCACACTATCCCGCGTCTCCGCCAATCGGAGCATGGTCTTCACAAAGTTTTTGCCGAAGGCACTGTAAACCCAAGCAGTGCGCAGGATGACAGCATTATCCGTTGCCTCCTGTACAACACGTTCACCTTCTAGCTTGGTGCGCCCGTAAGCACTCGTGGGTCCAACTGCATCGGTCTCGACGTAAGGTTCACTCTTCATCCCGTCAAACACATAGTCGGTGGACAGATGAATGATCGGGATCTTCCGTGAAGCAGCAGCTTCAGCCAAGGCGCGTGGACCGAGAGCATTAACTGCTCGCGCCGTTTCTTCGTCGCTTTCCGCCTGATCGACAGCCGTATAAGCGGCCGCCGAAATGATAAGATCCGGCTTAATCTTGTTTACAGTCGTCCGAATCGTTTCCGGCTTGGCTAGATCTAAATCGGGTCGACCAACTGCGACCAGTTCTATTCTTTCATGTTCGGGACGCTTGCTCTGCTCGAGGAGAGACTGCACAACCTGGCCTTTGTGGCCTGTCACAAGATAACGCAATCTGGAGGTCATTCAGCAGCATCCGTCTTGATGATACCAAGGCGCTGGCCGGCATATCCCTTGCGCAAGGGCGCCCACCACCATTCGTTATCGATGTACCAGCGCACAGTCTTTTCGATACCGCTGTCAAAATTCTCCTGTGCCTTCCAGCCCAGTTCCGTCTCCAGCTTGGTCGCATCGATGGCATAGCGCGCGTCATGGCCAGGCCGGTCGGTCACATACTGGATCAGGCTCTCATGCGGCTTGCCGGACGGGTGAAGATCGTCCATCAGGCTGCAGATACGCTTGACGACATCAATGTTGCGCCGCTCATTGCGTCCGCCGACATTGTAAGTCTCGCCGATACGGCCGCGCTCCGCGATAATATCAAGGGCGCGCGCGTGATCCTCAACATAAAGCCAGTCACGGATATTGGCGCCATTGCCGTAGACCGGCAGAGGCTGGCCATGAAGTGCGTTGAGGATGACCAGTGGAATGAGCTTTTCCGGGAAATGGAAAGGACCATAATTGTTCGAACAGTTGGAGACAACAACCGGCATTTTGTAGGTGCGCGCCCAGGCCTTGGCCAGATGATCAGAAGCAGCCTTCGATGCGGAATAGGGTGAACTTGGATCATAGGGGGTTGTCTCGGTGAAGAGACCGTCATCTCCCAGCGAGCCGTAGACTTCGTCGGTTGAGACATGCAGGAAGCGGAAACTGTCTTTCGCCTCACCGGAGAGGCGCTGCCAGTGGGC
>QFQB01000120.1 GCA_003241475.1 Micavibrio aeruginosavorus | reverse complement strand
CTTGGTTGCAATGTTTTGGGTACGGAAATATCTGAGACAGCAAAGGATTTTCCTAATACAATTCAATGGGACTTCCACAATGTTAAGCCGGAATGGATTGGGAGTGTTGATTTTATTTACAGCAATTCTTTCGATCATAGTTATGACCCGGAAAAATGTCTGAATGCATGGATGTCATGCATTACTCCAAACGGCTTATGCATTCTTGAGCATAGTGCGGAGCATGCTATCAAAGGCGCTAGCGCTCTTGATCCTTTTGGAGCAGAGCTTATGCAGATGCCTTATCTTATTACTAAATGGGGCAACGGCGCTTTCGGAGCCTCGGAGATTTTAAAGGCGCCGGTTACCGGCCACGATGCTGTGGATCTTTATTTTATTATCGTTCGAAAATTCCCAACCATCTAAAAACGTTTAGCTTGCGCCCCTGTGATCATATGAAGGAATCCGGCAGTGTCATTTTTGGTAGATAGAAAATCCAGAGTTCCCCGTATTTGGTCGAACAAGGAATTGCGCAAGTTTGCCTACATGTTCGATGGAAACGTCGTCAATGTAAGCGGCTGGAAAGATTCCGATAAAGACGGAAGCACTTACAAGACGTATTTTAATAAAGCCAAGTCTTATTCGATTACAAACTACAAATCTGAGGCCATGGGATTTCAGGGAACGGAGGGTGAAATATTCCTTGATCTGACGGCGGAGTTGCCGGCGGATCTTCATCAAAAATTCGAGACGGTTTTTAACCACACGGTTCTCGAACATATTTTTGAAGTTCACAAAGCTTTTGAAAATCTGTGTAAGATGTCGTCTGATACTGTCATTCTTGTCCTTCCATTTCTGCAGCAAATGCATGCTGATTATGGCGATTATTGGCGTTTTACGCCGACCTGCATGCAGAAATTGTTTGAAAAAAACGGCTTTAAAGTTTTGTACTCTTCTTTTAATGGCGAACTGGATGCAAGCGTCTATGTTTTCATGATTGCGTCGCGCCAACCGGAAAAATGGGCTGGCAAGATTGTCGGGAAATTTGATTCCGATGGCTCCGTTGCCACATACGAAAAGCCATGGCTGGGCGATTACTTCCCGCCCCTGATTGGATTCAACGCCGTCTTAAACGTCGGCGGCCACATCGGCTATTGGCTATCGAGACTCATGAGAAAGTTGAAAGTCGAGTCAGCATGAGTATCGGCAACAAGGTATTCAGCGTTTTTCACAGGCTTTCCAAAAAGTTCAGCCGCGAGGGGCTGTATACTTGGCTGGAAGAGCAGTGCTCCGAGTTGAACGCACGGGCGGATCATCGGGAATACAAGATACTTAATGTCGGCTCCGGCGGTGAAGTCTTCCGGCATTTGCGTGCCATAAAGAACGCGAATCTAATCCAAACGGACATAGATCCGGACCGTAAGCCGGATATCGTTGCCGATGTCTGCAATATGCATATGTTTGAAGATAATTCGATAGATTGCGTATTCATGGTAGAGGTCTTGGAGCATGTAAAAACTCCCCAAAAAGGCATAGATGAGGTGTACAGGGTTCTAAAGCCGGGAGGGAAGCTCTACTTGAGCACGCCTTTCATCTTCCCGTTGCATGATGAGCCATATGATTTCTACCGATACACTAAATATGGCCTGACCCATATGCTGGCGGCTTTTCATCCTGTTTCCATGAAAGAGCGCAATGATTATTATTCCAGTATTCTGGTGCTTTTTGCCCGAGGGATCATTAACACTGACCGTATGCAAAGATATGTCGGGTTGTTCTTCTTCATATATATATTGATTCAATATCCTATTTTTTGGCTCTTTTCCAAAATAGCTACTAATACCAAAGCCACGACAGGTTATACGGTAACGGCAGTAAAATAGGCTGTCCTGCACAATGGCGCGCCGATTTCCTTGACACCCCGAAATCATTGTGTATATTACGCGGACTCAGAAATCTGGGCGCTTGAAGTTGATTCTTTAAGTCTTTGAAATAGAACACAAAATATCAGGATTGAACCATGTTTGCAGTAGTGCGCACCGGCGGAAAACAGTACCGCGTAGCCAAAAATGACACGATCGAGGTCGAATCCCTCGACGCCAAGGAAGGCGCCAGCATCGATCTGGACATCCTCGCCTTCTCCGCCGATGGCAAGAAACTGGCTCTTGGCAAGGACATTTCCGGTGCAAAAGTGAGCGCGAAGGTCGTTTCCCATATCCGCGACGAGAAGGTTGTGGTATTTAAGAAGAAACGCCGCCAGAACTATCGCCGTACCGCCGGACACCGTCAGCATCTGACGGTCCTCGAGATCACCGATATCAAAGCGGCCTAATTTAAGAACAATATTTTTCCGGAGGATTGAACAATGGCACATAAGAAAGCAGGCGGTAGTTCCAGAAACGGTCGCGATTCAGCAGGTCGCCGTCTTGGCGTTAAGCGTTACGGCGGTGAAGTCGTACTCGCAGGCAATATCATCGTCCGCCAGCGCGGCACGAAATATAACACCGGCAAAAACGTCGGCATGGGTACTGATCATACGATCTTTGCTCTCGTTGATGGCCGCGTCTTGTTTACGAAAGGCCGTGAAGGCAAACCGGTTGTAAACATCGTTCCGGCGAACGATGCACAGCCGCAAGCTGCCGAATAATTCGGTCATCGGATAAAATTTCTAATCGGATGATCGGAAACGGTCATCCGATTTTCTTATAAGGCACCTCCTCCATGAAATTTCTCGATCAGTGCAAAATCTATGTCAAGAGCGGCGACGGCGGCCCCGGCTCCATTTCTTTTCGGCGCGAGAAGTTCGTGGAAATGGGCGGGCCTGACGGCGGGAACGGCGGCCGCGGCGGCGACGTCATTTTCATCGCCATCAAAGAGCTGAACACATTGATTGATTTTCGCTACGCACAGCATTTCCGCGCCAAGAACGGCGACAATGGTGCCGGTCAGATGCGTAGCGGCGCAGATGGTGCAGACATTATCATTCAGGTACCGGTAGGCACCGAAATTCTCGATGAGGATCAGGAAACAGTTCTGCTGGATATGATTGAGCCGGGGCAGACCGTGAAATTCCTCAAGGGCGGCGACGGCGGTTTTGGCAACGCGCATTATAAAAGCGCGACCAATCAGGCGCCGCGCAAAATGACGCCCGGGTGGAAAGGCGTTGAGCGCGGTTTATGGCTTCGTCTGAAGCTGATTGCCGATGCCGGCCTTGTCGGATTGCCCAATGCGGGCAAATCAACCTTTTTGGCCTCCTGCACTGCGGCCAAGCCGAAAATTGCGGACTATCCCTTCACGACTCTTCATCCTAACCTCGGCGTGGTCAAGGCCGGCGACAAGGAGTTCGTGTTGGCCGATATTCCAGGCTTGATCGAAGGCGCCCACGAAGGGCACGGGCTTGGCGATAGGTTCCTAGGGCATATCGAGCGCACGGCGGTTGTTCTGCATTTGATCGACATTACGCAGGACGAGCCGTGGAAGGCCTATAAAACCATTCGCAATGAATTGGCGGAATACGGTAACGGATTGGAAGATAAACCAGAGATCGTTGCCTTGAACAAATGCGATGCGCTCGGCAAGGAGTTGTCTGAAGATGTGGCCAAGGAATTCAAGAAAAAGACCAAAGTGTTGCCAATATTGATTTCAGGGGTTTCCAAAGAAGGAGTTGATAAAACCCTCTTTGCACTAAACGACATTATTCAAAGAACACGCGCGGGCACGCTTGACGAGGAAGAATGATTCCCAAGGATTTAATTGCGGCTTCGAAAACTATCATCATCAAAATCGGATCTGCTCTTTTGGTTGATGCGGACAACGGGGCGCGCATACCATGGCTCAATGCGCTTTCTGATGACGTTATGGTTCTTAAAAAAGCAGGAAAATCCATTTTAATCGTTACGTCCGGCTCCATTGCCCTTGGGCGAAAGGCCATGGGGGTTTCTCACACAGAGCGTCCCTCTTCCATTCCTCTTGAGCTTAAGCAGGCCGCTGCCGCCGTTGGTCAAATTGCATTGATGGAATGCTATATCAAGGCCTTTTCAAGTTATGGACAGGCGGTTGCGCAAATTCTCCTGACGCCTTCCGACACGGAAAACCGCAGTTCGCATCTGAACGCGCGCGCGACGATCCATGCGCTACTGGGAAAGGGCATCATTCCGGTCGTGAATGAAAACGACACTGTATCGACGGCAGAAATACGTTTTGGCGACAATGACCGGCTTGCCAGCCGCGTGGCGCAAATGATCGGCGCGGATCTTGTTATACAACTCTCTACAACAGATGGACTTTATACTGCAGACCCGCGTGTAGATTCCTTGGCGCAGCATATTCCATTGGTCGAGCGTTTGACGCAGGAACATATCGCCATGGCAGGCGATGCGCTGGCAGGTGTTTCTACGGGCGGCATGAAAAGCAAGATTGAGGCAGCGCGCATTGCAACGGAATCCGGCGTACATATGATGATTGCCAAGGGGACCGATCATCACGCGCTCAGCAATGTCTGCAATGGCGAGGCGCGCGCGACTATTTTCTTAGCCTCCGGACAACCGCGATCCGCTCGTCAAAAATGGATTTTGGCTCATGTTAAGCCCAAGGGGGGACTTATTCTTGATGCGGGGGCATGTCAGGCCCTTCTTGCAGGCAAAAGTCTTTTGCCTGCCGGCGTCAAAAGCATCGAGGGAGCCTTTGAGCGCGGCGATGCCGTTAAAATCTATGATTCTAATGGAAAAATGCTGGGCGTTGGGCTGTGCGCTTATGACGGCGAAAGCACCCGCCAAATCGCCGGACGAAAAAGCGCTGAAATCCATCAAATTCTGGGATATTCCAGAGGGGACGAGCTTATCCATAGGGACGACCTTGTCTTGAACAGCTAGCGCGAACGTCCTATTGTCATACTCTTAGACAAAGGATTCTCCATGCGCACCGATACGCCCAAAACTATATATCTCAAAGATTATACGCCGACGCCCTATGCCGCCAAGCATGTCGATTTGACGTTCGAGATTTTCGATGGGCGCACGGTCGTGCATGCCAAAACGCAATGGACAAAAAATGAAAAAGGTAGAGGCCCGTTCTTTTTGCACGGCGAGGCGCTTAAACTGCTTTCTTTTAAAATCGATGGAAAGGATGTTCAGACATCCATCACGGATTACGGATTGACCGTAAACGAAAGTCTACCGGATTCATTTGTCCTTGATGTGGTCACGGAAATAGAGCCGGAGAAAAACACCCGCCTTGAGGGATTGTATTGTTCGGGCGGAAATTATTGCACGCAATGTGAGGCTGAAGGGTTTCGCCGCATCACCTACTACACAGACCGTCCGGATGTCATGGCGACGTTCCGGGTGCGCATCGAAGCGGATGCAAAATCATGTCCGGTTCTACTTTCCAACGGCAATATGGTAGAAAAAGGGAGTCTTGGCAGCGGCCGCCATTTCACGGTATGGGACGACCCTA
>QFQB01000119.1 GCA_003241475.1 Micavibrio aeruginosavorus | reverse complement strand
GGCGGAGAAGGACGAGATAGTTCATTTGGATGCACCTCTAATTCGTAAAAAATCCCCGACCGGATGCGGGGATTTCAAACTATTAAAGTACGTTGAAAATGTACAGCAGGATAATGATGGGGATCGGAATCCCTACTAGCCACAAAAGAATGCCCTTCATATTAATCTCTCCGTTAAAAAGTGGTTGTATCTGAGGGACATACGCGCGAGGCAGGCTTTGGTTCCCGACCCAACAACTCTTTGACAAATCATGGATTTGAGGGTAGAAATAGCGCCGGAATGAGGACGTTTCTTCAGTCCGTACGATTTTCCGGTCGACTGTTAAACACAGGTTATCCACGCACCCTGTCTTTCACTGTCCACCGAAATATCCCAAAGCCGATCAAACGTCCTTTCTTCCCCTGCTCTGCCGGATGGCCGGATTGCGGGTTGTTTAGATCAAGAAAGGACTATCTCTAATGTTTAAAGTGTTCCGCAAGGAAGTTGAATTCGCTGGCAAAAAGCTGGTGTTCGAAACAGGCAAAATCGCGCGTCAAGCCGATTCAGCCGTTATGTGTACGTATGGCGGCACGACCGTGCTCTGCACCGTCGTCGGCGCGAAAAAAGTCAAGGAAGGCCAGGATTTCTTCCCGCTGACCGTCAACTATCAGGAAAAAGCGTTCGCTGCCGGTAAAATTCCAGGCGGCTTTTTCAAACGCGAAGGTCGCCCATCTGAAGCAGAGACGCTGATCTCCCGCCTGATCGACCGTCCGGTTCGCCCACTGTTCCCCGACAATTTCTACAATGAAGTTCAAGTTGTTGCGACCGTTGTTGCACACGACATGGAAAATTCTCCTGATATCGTCGCGACATTCTGAACCCGACCATCGAAGAACAAAAAGATTCCGACCTCGACCTCGTTGTTGCTGGGACGAAAGAAGGCGTTCTAATGGTTGAATCCGAAGCACAGGAACTTTCCGAAGACGTCATGCTTGGCGCCGTTATGGCTGGCTGGACGGAATTCCAGAAAGTCATCGACGCGATCATCGACATGGCCGAAATGGCCGCGAAAGATCCGTGGGATGTTACGGAGAAAGAACCAAAGCTGGTTAAACTCTACGACGATATCAAAGCAAAATTCGGTGCAGACCTTGCAGCCGCCTACACGAAAACCGTCAAGCAAGAGCGTTACGCTGCTGTCGGCGAAGTCCGCAAGGCCGCCGTCGAAGCGTTCAAGAGCGACGATCTTTCCGAGCAAAATGTCGCGAACGAATTCCACGGACTCGAGGCAGAGATCGTTCGTACGGCAATCTTGAAAACCGGCAAACGTATTGATGGCCGCGACACAAAAACGGTTCGCCAGATCATCGCCGAAGTCGGCGTTCTTCCCCGCGCCCATGGTTCGGCCCTGTTCACGCGCGGCGAAACGCAGGCTCTGGTCGTGACGACGCTCGGCACGGGTCAGGATGAACAGATCATCGACGCGCTCGAAGGCGAATACCGCTCCCGCTTCATGCTCCACTACAACTTCCCTCCGTATTCTGTCGGCGAGACGGGCCGTATGGGATCTCCAGGCCGCCGCGAAATCGGCCACGGCAAGCTGGCATGGCGTGCCATCAACCCACTCCTGCCGGATGCCGAGAAGTTTCCGTACACGGTCCGCACGGTTTCCGAGATCACGGAATCCAACGGCTCCTCCTCCATGGCAACTGTTTGCGGCACATCGCTCGCGATGATGGATGCAGGCGTTCCGCTCGAGCGTCCGATTGCAGGTATCGCTATGGGACTGATCAAAGAAGGCAAAGACTTTGCTGTTCTGTCGGACATTCTGGGCGATGAAGACCACCTCGGCGACATGGACTTCAAAGTGGCCGGTACGGATGCCGGTATCACCTCGCTCCAGATGGACCTCAAGATTACTTCCATTACGAAGGAAATCATGCAGATCGCTCTGGCGCAGGCAAAAGACGGCCGTATCCACATCCTTGGCGAAATGGCAAAAGCTATGACGAAAGCCCGTGATGGTGTTTCAGAATATGCACCGCAGATGGTTTCCTTCAAAATCCCGACGGACAAAATCCGTGAAGTCATCGGTACGGGCGGTAAAGTTATCCGCGCGATCGTCGAAGAAACGGGTGCGAAGGTTGACATTGATGATGATGGCTCTGTCAAGGTTTCGTCGGTCAACCAAGCATCCATCGACAAAGCCGTTGCCTGGATCAAGGGCATTACGGATGAGCCAGAAGTAAACAAGATCTACAACGGCAAGGTCGTGAAAATCGTTGACTTCGGCGCCTTCGTAAACTTCATGGGCTCCAAAGACGGCCTCGTTCACATTTCCGAACTGGCTGATCAGCGCGTGGCGAAAACCACGGATGTCGTTTCCGAAGGTCAGGAAGTGAAAGTCATGGTTGTCGGGTTCGATGATCGCGGCAAGATCAAGCTGTCGATGAAACGCGTTGACCAAGCAACGGGCGAGCCGCGCGAAGTTGCCGAGCGTCCGAAAAAATCCCGTGACGAAGACGCCGCTTAAACATAAATATTTTAGAAAAATCCCAGTTACGCCCTCGTAACTGGGATTTTTTTTGCCTACTAGAAGTCTATATACTTCGTAAAGGGGGAAATCATGGCACAACCCATCGATTCAGGCGTCCGCATTGGCCACGTCCATTTAAAGGTCGCAGATATGAACCGTGCGCTCGGATTCTATAGGGACGTTCTCGGCTTTCAAGTTATGAACCGCTTTCGCGATTCCGCCGTCTTTCTTGCGGCAGGCGATTACCATCACCATATCGCTCTCAATACATGGGAGAGCAAGAACGGTGCCCCGCCGCCACGCGGCACGACAGGGCTTTATCATACGGCCATCTTGTATCCCACACGCGCGCTTTTGGCCGACGCTTTGCACCGTGTCCTTAAGGCAGGAATTGAACTGGATGGCGCGGCAGATCATGGCGTAAGTGAAGCGCTCTATCTTCGCGATCCTGACCAAAATGGTGTTGAATTATACTGGGATAAACCACGTGATCAGTGGCCCATAGATGCGGACGGAAACCTGCACATGGTTTCCGAACGGCTGGATATCGATAATTTGCTAAAAGAAAAGCCTTAGGCTTCGTCGAACCAGATGTCGCAGGAATAATCCCACGTTAGCTCTTCACCGCGCTTGATGTCGCGCGCCGCTTTCGCCGTGATGGTGTAAGATTCCATGTCGTTCTCGAGCATCATGGTCGGCTTTGAATTGTGGTTGTAGAGCATGATATAGCCGAGCGGCATGCAGTATTCTTCGCCTTCGGTATCCTCATCCCACTGAAGAAGATAACCGTCCGGCGCTTCGCCGCTTTCAACGACATTTTCTTTGGCAACCGTGACAACAGGAGATACTTCGAGGATTTCGCCTTTTTTGATGTCGCGCAGGGCGAACACGCCGCGGCCTTTGTCGTCGCTGATCTTGCGCCAGGCGATGGCCGCGCCAAGAATGGTCTCTTCTTTGTTGGCGGCGCTTTTCGCCTGCCAGTCCATCATCTTCTTGGCGGTGTTGGTTTTCATCCCTGTTCCCTCTATTTTTGTAATGAAGTTGCTTGCATACACAAAAGACGCCGAAAATGCCACAAAAAATTCGTCCGCCTGTGACCTACCATCACAAGCGGACGCGGGTTCCGGTGCGTCTTTGGAAAACGCCGGTTATTCTTTAACGTCGAACCAGGGCTTGAACTCATCATCAAAGCCGTAATCAAAAGTAATTTCTTCGCCAGCCTTGATATCGCGGGCGGCAATCATGCTCATGGCGGTGATTTCACGCTCGTAACGGAGTACGCCATTGGGTTTGGTCGAATAGTTGTACATCATCAAGAACCCATGGCCGAGGCAGTATTCCTGGCCTTTGATGTCGTCGCGCCACCACAAAAGATACTGGTCGATGATGGAAACGACGCCCGTCTTGGTTTCATCGTCAAACAAATCGGTTTCGGCCTTGGATACAATGGTCACGGGCGAAGTCTCGATGACATCACCTTCCTTGAAATCGACAAGGGCGTATATGCCACGACCTTTGTTGTTGGTAGAAGGTTTCCAGACGATGCGGTTGCCGATCGTCATGGGGGACAGATCGACATGGTCAGGCGAAGCCTGAGGGGCGGTTTTCAAAAGCATGAACGCTCTATATGTTTGTTGAAGTCGTGCCACCATACATAAGATTTCGCAAAATTTCAATGCTGCTATGCATGGAAACAGGTTTATGCATGGAAACAGGTTAATGCGCATGACAAAGCGCGCCCCTCCCCCTATAGTCCGGACATGACAAAATTGAACCTGCCCAAAGTAATCGGCCATCGCGGCGCGAAGGCCTACGCCCCCGAAAACACGATAGAAAGCATCCAAACCGCCGCCAGCCTTGGCGTTGCATGGGTAGAGCTTGACGTGAAGCTGACCCGCGACGGTGTGCCCGTCATCTTCCATGACGAAGAGCTGGACCGCACGACCAACGGCACGGGCCTGATGGCGCACATGACTTACGAAGACATCCGCGATCTTGATGCTGGAAGCTGGTTCGGCGACAGTTTCGCCGCCTGCCGTATCCCGACGCTCGAGCAAGCCGTCGATGTGATCTTGAAACACGACCTTGGCCTCAATCTTGAAATCAAGCCGTGCCCGGGCCGCGAAAAGGAAACGGCGGAAGTCGCCCTCGATTATCTCTCCCGCTTCTGGGACGACCCGTCCAAACTCCTGATCTCCTCCTTCCAGCATGTAAGCCTTGAGGCCGCGCTGGACCTTGCGCCGGACTATGCCCGCGGACTCCTGATCGGCGGAGAGGAAATGCCCGAAAACTGGAAGGAAATGGCCGAGTATCTGGATGCCTCTACCATCAATCTGGGAAGCCGACTTGTAAACCGTCAGGTGGCCGACGAGGTGATGGATCTGGAGCTTCCCCTGCTCGTCTACACAGTCAACGACCCCATGCAGGCCAGATCCTTGCAAAAGTTGGGCGTGGACGCCTTTTTCTCGGACAATCCCGACGTGATCCTTGAAAATCTGGCGGGCGGGCTGAATTAATAATTGACATAACCATTAAATTTATAGCAGATTTCGCTCATGTTGATCGATCTGCGCAAAGAACTGGCCAAAATTCCGGAATTTACCGATGTGGGTGAGATTCCCAATGCTCAGCACTTCTCACAATATTGCGCCGAAATTCCCTTGGACCCTGTTGGCAAATACCGTCAAGCCGATATAAGAGCAAATTTGGCTACGAATTGGCGCACTCTCTTTGATATCCCCCATCAATTCCACGATCCCATTCGTATGGCCAAAGCGGACTTTGAAAAAAACTTTAAACCCGCTACCCATCTAGATGTGCACATCAGCCAAGGCATCGTACAGCCCGAAGACTGGTTCCGTGTTCCTACAGGCATTCATATCGACCTCTCAGCACAAGATTATCCTTTTACACAAACGGATTATTGTCTGGCGGAGTATATCGTCTCAGATTCTCTTTGTACAAAATTCTATAAACAGGGCTTCAACCTGCCGGATGAGCTTGTCGAAGGTGCGCCCATTAACGAAAGCCTGTCCAATATTTTCAGGCAACAAGCAAAAGAAGAAAATGTTTATAAGGTCGCGCCTTATCATATGGCGCGTTTCGGTCCTTTAGCTGTTCACGACTCTCAAACTAGTTCCGTTCCAACACAACGAACGATGATGTTATTACGTTTTTTCTAAAGGATTATTTCTGTGTATAGCTCGACCAAAAAATATATCCGCGCGCTGCAAGTCGATGATCTTCTCTATCGCACAGTGATCGTGGATGCCGAAAATCATTTCGACTGGTTTTCGTCAGCCTCTGAAGGATCGGACCTCAAAATCACCGACGAGTTCCGCGTTCGCGCCGTCGAACGCTATGGCGACAGCACATGGCTGCGGTTTTCCACCATGGACGGCATGCGCGGCGGAGCCGGCGAAATCGAACGCTTCCTTGTTCTGGCGGCCAAACCGGATGCCGCGCCATGACTGAAAAAACAATAGCGGCGGAAGACCGCTACCCCTTTCAAAGCGCGGACTCTTTTCCGAATTTTCTTCACAACCGCAAGCTTGCGGTCAACATGCAACAATGCGATCTGCCGTTCAGGCATGTATTTAATTCTATGGGGTTTTCGACGGCGCAAATTCTGACGGCCAAAGGGGAATACTATGTTGGTCCCAAAAAATACGTAACCTTCGAAAACGATCAGGGCACAAGCGCCCGTTTCGAAGCCCGCCACTTTTTAGTCTTGGAGATGTAGAATGAGTATTTATGGCCAACCCGAAAAACGCGCCGAACATTGCATGTACAATCTCAAAGGATATGTCGTGCGCGTTCGCAACCCGAGCAGCGCCTTGCAGATTGAATGGTTT
>QFQB01000118.1 GCA_003241475.1 Micavibrio aeruginosavorus | reverse complement strand
TGCCGGCCCCCTCGCCCACCCCATCCGCCCCGACAACTATATCGAGATCAACAATTTCTATACCATGACCGTATACGAAAAAGGCGCGGAAGTGATCCGCATGTTCAACACGCTACTGGGCCCAAAGGGATACCGCAAAGCAACTGATTTATATTTCGATCGGTTCGACGGTCAGGCCGTTACGTGCGACGACTGGATCAAATGCATGGAAGACGCCTCTGGTATGGATTTGACGCAATTCAGACTATGGTACTCGCAAGCCGGCACGCCAGAGATCGAAGCAACAGGCGAATACAATGAAACTACCAAGACATATACACTGACGTTGACGCAGCATATTCCCCCGACGGCGGGACAGCCCGATAAGGATCCGATGCATATACCTGTGGCGCTTGGCTTAATGGGGCCTAATGGCGACGATCTGATTGAAACACAGGTTCTTCATCTCAAGGAGCCGCAGCAGACCTTTACTTTCAAAGATATCGGTACAAAGCCCGTCCCTTCGATACTGCGTAACTTCTCTGCGCCGGTTAAGCTCACCACGGATCTGACGGATGATGATCTTAAATTTCTTATGGTGCATGATACCGACGGCTTTAACCGTTGGGAGGCCGGTCAAACCTATGCGTTGCGCGTTATCAATAAATTGATCGATCAAGGCGCTATGGATGAGTCATTGCTTGAATCATTGGAAAGCCTTCTTGATTTGGCGATTCAGGGCAAGGAAGATAAAGCCCTTATTGCCAAAGCCCTTGGCCTTCCCGATGTGCCTATCATAGCGCAAACGCGCGATGTCGTTGATCCCGATGCCATATACAAAGCGCGCGAGGAAATCCGGAATGCTTTTGCGGAACGATGCGAAGATAAATTGCTCTCTGTCTATAAATCCAATCTGGAGACGGGCGCATACAGCATTGCGCCCGAGGCCATGGCCCGCCGTGCGCTTAAAAATATGGTCTTGGGATATCTGGACGATCCGGCGATCGCCGCCGAGCAGTATAAAAAATCGACGAATATGACGGATCGCGTGGCGGCGCTTGGCGTTTTGACCGATCATGATGGTCCTGAAAAGGATGTTGCGTTCGCTGATTTCTATCAGAGATTTAAAGATTATCCCCTTGTGGTTGATAAATGGTTTTCGCTACAGGCTATCGGCGTCAACGACAATACGATTCCGAACATCAAGGCATTGTCGAAGCACGGCGATTTTACGCTTAAAAATCCTAACCGCGTACGCTCTCTTTACGGCGCTTTTGCCATGAACAATCCTGTCGTGTTTCACAAAGCGGATGGCGCGGGCTATGCGCTTTTGAAAGAGGCCGTGGTGACTTTGAACGATATCAATCCGCAAATTGCGGCGCGCATGCTTACACCTCTGCGCGAATGGAAGCGTTATACGAAAGACCGTCAGGATAAAATGAAGTCGGTTTTGCAGGAAATCGCCAGCACGGAAAAGCTCTCGCCCGATGTCTTTGAAATTGTTAGTAAAAGCCTCAAGGCCTGATTTAATAGGCTTTGATGTAGCGTTCGGCGTCCCTGTTTGCGGGATCGACGAAGTCGGACGCGGGCCTTTGGCCGGTCCGGTTGTTGCAGCGTGCGCGTTTATTCCGCCTGAAAAAATAAGACACCCGGTATGGAGCGCCGTTAATGACAGCAAAAAGCTCTCGCCACAAAAGCGAGACTACCTGTTTGAGATCATAAAGGATCAATGCGTGTATGCATTGGGCGAATGCTCCGCGGAAGAAATCGATGCGTTGAACATACATCATGCCACATTGCTAGCCATGAAGCGTGCTTATGAGGGGGCGAATGCGCAGACTGATCTGGCGCTTATCGATGGAAAATTCGCGCCGAAAATCTCCTGCCGCACGCAAACGGTGATCAAAGGCGATGCAACATCCCTTTCCATCGCCGTAGCCTCGATCATTGCAAAAGTCACGCGCGATAGATACATGGCCAAATTGCACGCAGAGTTCCCGCAGTATGGATGGGCCAGTAATGCAGGCTACGGGACACAGGAACACATGGGCGGCATCGCCCGTTACGGTATTACCGCCCATCACCGCAAATCCTTTGCGCCGTGTAAGGCCGAAGTTGCCTAACCCCCTGAACCGACTCTAAAATCTTAAAATGTTCCTATATCGTTCTGACTCTAAACAATTTTTTCTATTTATAGTGTTGACGCGGACTTTCAAATGAATCATGATTCGTTCCAGTTTGATCCACAAAACGGGGGAATTATGAGCCGGAAATCACCATTGAACACCATTCTGAAGGGCGACTGTGTGGAGCAGCTGAAGAGCCTGCAAAAAGGATCGGTGGACATGATTTTTGCGGACCCGCCGTATAATCTTCAGCTGGGCGGGGAGTTAACCCGCCCCAACAATTCAAAGGTCGATGCGTGCGACGACGATTGGGATAAGTTCGATTCCTTGAAAGTCTATGATGATTTCACGCGCAAGTGGCTTTCCGCGGCGCGCGATGCGCTACATGACGACGGTACGATCTGGGTCATCGGCTCCTACCACAACATTTTCCGTCTAGGTTACATCCTGCAGGATCTAGGATACTGGATTCTAAACGATATTATCTGGCGCAAATCCAATCCTATGCCCAACTTCAAGGGAAAGCGTTTTACGAATGCGCATGAAACGATGATCTGGGCCGCCAAGAGCAAAGATTCCAAATATCGCTTCAATTACGATTCTATGAAGGCGATGAACGAAGACCTGCAGATGCGTTCCGACTGGTTCATTCCGCTATGCACGGGCGGCGAGCGTCTGAAAAACGATGCGGGCGACAAGTTGCATCCGACGCAAAAGCCCGAAGCTCTTTTACAACGCGTTATCCTCTCCTCCACCAAGCCCGGCGATGTTGTGCTCGATCCTTTCTTCGGCACCGGCACCACGGGCGCTGTGGCGAAGAAACTGGGCCGTCAGTGGATCGGCATCGAGCGCGAAGAGGAATACATCAAATATGCGCAAAAGCGCATCAGCGCCGCCGAGGCATGCGCGGAGGACACCATTACACTTGCGAACAAACGCGAGGAAATGCGCATACCTTTCGGTTGGCTGCTGGAACATGGCTATCTGAAGCCCGGGATGGAGCTTACGGATGCGAAAGGCCGCAATGCTGCGAAGGTTCATGCGGATGGAAATATAATCATGGGCAATCACCGTGGTTCAATACACAAGATCGGCGCGACGGTGCAGAACGCGCCTTCCTGTAACGGCTGGACGTATTGGCACGTGAAACGGAACGGTAAGAATATCCCTATTGACGAGATGAGGCAGGAGTTGCGATCGCAGATAGAGGGGCAACGCGGTAACGCCACGCTCCAGTAATTACTGGGCGGGCGTTGGCGCAGTCTCCGGCGCAGAAGATTCCTGCGGCTTTGGTATCGACATCTTGGGGGCTTCTTTCGTGGCGTCCTCAAGATTTACGCTAAGCATCAAACGCTTCTGATTTGAATCCTCGAATACATCGTATCCATCGATGCGTCCATAAAGAATGGACATCAATTGTCCCCGCTCGCCCATAAGATTTCCGTGGTACTGCGAGAATGTGACGCGCAGGCGTAAATATGCATCGCGCTCATAACGGCGAACTCTCTGGCTTTCGTCCAGACGGCTGTATTCGGATTTTTTGCGAAGAATATATGCCTGTGCTACGTGTTCGTCGAGTTCTACGAAGTCGATCGTAAACGGTTTTGTCGGGAGTACGATCAAGCTACGTGGATAATCGGGAATTTGAGCGTAGTCGTAGCAGATTTCACGGTTGGTATCGATACTTGCGACTTCGATACGCTTTGCATCTTTGAATCCCGTGCGGTCAACAATCTCAAAGCCGCCGCGTTCGGGATCGTAGCGCCCCAGATGAAGCTCGAGAATGAACTGGAAGGTCAGCGGAAACGACGGGCTGTTATCTTCCAGATGCTTTTTCATGACCTGAACGATTTCCTTCCACTCAAGGTCGTCATTCGTATATTCGGTATAAATTTTGCAATCGTTTATCTTGAGGTAATTTCCAACGGCAGCTGTATCGTCGAAATCGAACGCGCCAAGACGCCAATAAAGTTTGGAAAGGTTTTGCAAGCTCGCCGGGCTGTATTTGCCAGCATACTCATCGCGGAGTATGGTCACTTCCGCGTCGTCCGACGGCAATGACTGTTGCGCGACGGGTTTATCTTTTGTTGCCGGAGGGACAGATTGCTCTCCTTGCGCCTGAGCGGGCCCTTGAAAGATCAGCAGAGCGCAAAGGACTGAAAATATACGGAAAATTGAATCCAGCTTCATAGGGATAGTATATAAGTTTTGTCTAGCCGGAACAAACTTCTAAATGAACTGCTTCAGGGCTTTTTTAAAAATCGTTGGAATTCCGAGCCTCGCCGCCTCTTCCCGTGTTGCCCAGAAATATTCGCCGCCTTCGGGCAAAGTCGGCGCAGAAAGACTTACGGCAAAGCCGTCAAGGGCCAGATCGAAATGGGTGAAACTATGGCGGACCTGCACTTTTGTTGCCTTTCTCTTTCCGCCGGAGGACAGATGCGGTCTTTCATGCGTTGTTTCAACCCATGAAGATGTCGGCAAGCCGATTGTCCCGCCCAGCATCCCTTTGTCGGCACGCTTCTCAAACAGAATGCGTCCGCGAGGTTCCGTGATCCAATAGATGTAGCCGTGTTTTTGGGGTTTTGCGGCTTTGGCGCTACGGGTAGGCAGGCTGGCGGCAATCCCCTGCGCTTTGCCATCGCAGTACGAAAGAACGGGACATAGCGTGCATTTGGGCGATGGCGGCGAGCAGATGACGGCGCCAAGATCCATTAATGCCTGTGCATAATCGCCGGGACGTTCGGTCTCTCCTTTTGCCATTTGTTCCGCAAGCGATTTCAGGCGAGGTTTTGAGACGGGAACAGGATCTGCAACAGCAAAGATGCGCGCCATAACGCGCTCTACGTTGCCGTCAACGACATTGGCAGGCTTGTTAAACGCGATGGCGGCAATGGCGGCGCTGGTGTAATCGCCGATCCCGGGCAGTTTTTTCAACGCGTCTTGCGTGTCTGGAAAAATCCCGTTCAACTCATTTGCTACGTATTGAGCGCATTTGTGCAGGTTGCGGGCGCGGGCGTAATAGCCCAGTCCGGCCCAGTTTTCCATGACCTCTTGCGAGGGCGCGGCGGCAAGATCTTTTACGGTCGGCCATTTGGAAAGGAATTTTAAAAAGTACGGGATGACGGCCGGAACCGTTGTCTGCTGGAGCATTACTTCGGAAAGCCATACATGATACGGATCGGCTGTCTGGCCGGGAAGCGCGCGCCATGGCAGGACGCGGCGATGGGAATCATACCATCCCAACAAGTCCCGCCTGAAGTTCTCGACATTTTTACGCTTAGCCGCCATGATGCCCGCCATGAAACCAGTATCCAGATCCGTCCCCGGTGTTCTAGGGAAAGTTTTCGAGCGCAAATATATCGCGCTGGGCCGGATTGTCACGTACTGGCGCGAGATTGTCGGCGAAGATTACGCTGAACGGGCGCAACCGGCCAAAATACATTATCGCAAGGCTAAAACCGCCAAGGAGAAAGCGACCGCTACGCTGGAAATTGCCGCCTCTTCCGCAGATTGCGCAGTCTTGGTCTATCAAAAAGACCTTATTCTTCAAAGGATTAATCAAATATTTGGCGATCAGTGGGTGACCGACATCAAATTTTTGCATGTTGAGCGAGGGCGTAGACGATCCCGCTATAAAGGAAACGCTCACCCGCATCGGTCAGTCTATCTTACAGGAAAACAAACAATGAAAGTTACCGCAATTACACTGAGAAAAGGCCACGTCATTGATCGCGACGGCGATGGACGCCTATGGGTCGTCACCGGCTATGACATTATGCAACCCGGCAAGGGCGCGTCCGTTATTCAGGTTGAGATGCGCGAGATTCGTCAGGGGAACAAGGACAATGTACGCTACCGCACGCAAGAAATGGTGGAGCGCGTCCGTCTTGAGCAATCAGAATTCAGCTATCTTTATAACGATGGCGACCAGACCTATACCTTTATGGATAAGACGACCTTCGAGCAGCTCGAAGTTAAGAGGGACGTGATTGGGGATCAGGCAAAATGGCTACAGGATGGTATGGAAGTAACAATTGAAACCTTCGAGGGCGAACCGCTGGGCATAGAGATTCCGCCATCCGTCATCGTGACGGTTGAAGAAGCCGAACCTGTGGTCAAGGGCCAGACGGCCTCTTCTTCCTACAAGCCTGCCATCGTTACGGGCGGCGTGAAGGTTATGGTTCCGCCGTTTATTGATGTCGGCACGCGCATCGTCGTAAAAACCGAAGACGGCGCATACTCCGAGCGTGCGAAAGACTAATTGAACATGGCCCAGTCTCCTATCATGACGATCATGATCCGTGCCGCCGAAAAAGCAGCGCGCGGCCTGCTTCGGGACTTTAATGAAGTCGAGCAACTTCAAGTTTCCCGCAAAGGACCTGCCGATTTTGTAACAGCAGCGGACAAGCGTTCCGAAAAGGTTATCTTTGAGGAGTTGCAAAAAGCGCGGCCCGATTATTCGTTCATGATGGAAGAATCCGGCGAAGTGAAAGGCAATGATCCCGATCACGTCTGGATTATAGATCCGCTCGACGGCACCCATAACTTCATGCACGGCGTGCCTCATTGGGCTATTTCGATTGCGCTGGAGCGCAAGGGAGAAGTTATTGCCGGTCTTGTTTATGATTGCGCCAAGGATGAAATGTTTACGGCGGAAAAAGGCGGCGGCGCTTTCTTGCGCAATCGCCGTTTGCGCGTTTCGGGCCGTAAAGATTTGGAATCCTGCATGATCAATTACGGTCAACCGGTCCAAAATCAGGCCGCAAAAGATCTTTTCTATAAAGAACTGAAGGCTGTACAGAATATTGCCATGGTGCGCCGCTTTGCAGCGGCCGCTCTCGATATGTGCTATGTGGCCGCCGGCCGTATAGATGCTTACTGGGAACGGGGAATCAAGCCGTGGGAT
>QFQB01000117.1 GCA_003241475.1 Micavibrio aeruginosavorus | reverse complement strand
ATATGATGGATGACAATACCCGTGCGGTGTTGCGCGGAACGGCCGATGCCAAGGCGCTCCGTCTTCGTCACCATGACCGCAAACTCCACGTTAAAAACGCACCCAACGATATGTCTGCCGCCGCAATGTTCGAAGCGCTCGAACAGGCGCGATATGAAGCGCTCGGCATGAACAATATGGAGGGCGTGAAGAAAAACCTAGGCAAGACGTTGCAGGAAAAATTCAAACGCCTAGGCTATGAGAAACTAACCGACCGCAACGATGCGATGATGGCGGATGCCATTCACGCGCTCGCCCGTTTTGCCCTGACGGGGGAAAAACCTCCTGCCAACGCCAAGCCTATGATGGATTTGTGGAAGCCATGGATCGACAACAAGCTCGGTCCTGACGGCTTCGATGCGCTCAAGCCCCTGATCGCGGATCAAAATGCATACGCCAAAAACGCGCGCGATATTCTGAACCGCCTTGATATGAATCCGGGCGACGGCGCAGGAGACGAAGAAAGCGCGGACGGGCAACAAGAAGAATCCGGCGACGATCAGGATCAAACAGAAAGCGCCGATAACCAGCAGGATGAATCCCAGGGCGGGCAACAACAAAAGGAAATGGCGGATGATTCCGACATCTCCGAAAGCGCGGATGAAACCGAACTTGGCGAAAGCGGCGATCATGAATTCGGAGAGCCCACCGAGGGCGATGCGCCTGCCGAAATGGGTCCGCGCCGCAATGACGGGCCGCTCGATCCGCACGGCGACAAATATGTTATCTATACCACGCAGTTCGATGAAATCGTCAACGCCGAGGATCTGGCCGATCCCGGCGAATTGTCCCGCCTTCGCCGTCTTCTCGATCAACAGATGCAACCAATGCAGGGCGTCGCCTCCAAACTTGCCAACCGGTTGCAGCGTAAACTCATGGCCAAACAGCAGCGATCCTGGCTGTTCGATCAGGAAGAAGGTTATATCGATTCCTCCAAACTCTCGCGCATGATTGCCAATCCGACAACGACCTTGACGTTCAAACGCGAAAAGCAAACTGATTTCCGCGATACCATTGTAACATTGTTGATCGATAATTCCGGTTCGATGCGCGGGCGCCCCATTGCCATCGCCGCCATGTGCACCGACATTTTGGCCAAAACTTTGGAGCGTTGCAGCGTAAAAGTAGAAATACTTGGCTTTACGACCCGCGCATGGAAAGGCGGCAAGAGCCGCGATCTCTGGATCGAGCGCGGGCGCACGATTCACCCAGGCCGCCTGAACGATCTGCGCCATATCGTTTACAAGAACGCCGATGCGCCGCTTCGCCGCGCCCACAAGAATTTTGGCCTGATGCTCAAAGAAGGCATCTTGAAAGAAAACATCGACGGCGAAGCCTTGGTGTGGGCGCACAACCGCCTTGCCCGCAGGCCTGAACAGCGCAAAATCATGATCGTCATTTCAGACGGCGCACCGGTGGACGATTCCACCCTTTCGGTCAATCCGGCCAATATTCTGGAGCGTGACCTGCATACCGTGATCGGCTGGATCGAAGGATTGAAACAGGTTGAACTGACCGCTATCGGCATCGGGCATGACGTCACCCGCTATTATTCCCGCGCCATGACGATCACGGATGCCGATGAACTTGCCTCCGCGCTCATTGAAAGGCTTGAGGGGCTCTTCCAACTCGATAAAAAACCATATAAAAGAACAGCATGAGCAAAGATAAACGCATTTACAAACCCGGCCCGATCCGCGGATTCCCAGAATGGCTGCCTGAAGAGCGCCTTGTCGAACAACGCTGGTTCGATCATATCCGCAAGGTGTTTGAATCCTATGGGTTCTGCAACATCGAAACGCCGAGCGTGGAAGAGCTTGATGTCCTGACCGCCAAGGGCGAAGTGGACAAGGAGATCTACGTCATTGAACGTCTGCACAAAGACGAGAATGACAAAAAAGAAGCGCGTCTCGCCCTTCACTTCGACCAGACCGTGCCGATGGCGCGCTATGTGGCGATGAATTTCAACGAACTGGTATTCCCGTTCAAACGCTACCAGATGCAACGCGTCTGGCGCGGCGAGCGCCCGCAGATGGGCCGTATGCGCGAATTTTATCAGTGCGATATCGACATCATCAACGTGGACAATCTTCCCCTCTCCTTCGATGCCGAAGTGGCCAGCGTGATGTATGAGGTGATTGAAGGGCTGGATATCGGGCGCGTTCAGTTGCGCATCAACAACCGTAAGATTTTGATGGGTCTTCTTGAGAGCTGGTCTCTTGAAGATTTCACACCCGTAACACGCGCTGTAGACAAATTTGAAAAGATCGGCAAAGAAGCCGTTATTAAGCTTCTGTCTGACGAAGCAAAACTGACGATTGAGCAAATCGATAATGTTTTGAATCTGATTTCCATTAAAGGAAATGCGGAAGATATCCGCGCGATTATTCCTGCCAATAATACGATGAAATCAGGGATTGAGGAACTCGCCTATGTTCTCGACAATTTAAAACACCTGCCTGCGGGTTCCGTTGTCGGCGATCTGACTATCGTCCGCGGTCTAGATTACTACACAGGCACCGTGTATGAAACGCAACTTCTGGACGTGCCGGAATTTACAGGCTCCGTCTGCTCCGGCGGCCGCTACGACGATCTGGCCGGAAGCTATATCAACAAACACCTTCCCGGCGTGGGAATCTCCCTTGGCTTTTCGCGCCTGTTCGATGTCATCCGCCAGACGCGTCCCGATCTTTTAAAGGTTGGCCCCAAAGGTCCCGCGCATGTGATGATGACCGTGCCGGAAAATGAATCCGACCGGCCGCTGGCGTATGAAGCCGCCCGTACGCTTCGTAAACGCGGCGTCAATGTCGAGATGTATCACGCACCGAAAAAAATCGGCGATCAGTTGAAATATGCGAGCAAGAAACTTGTGCCTTATGTCTGGATGATCCGGGACGGCAAGCACGAGGTCAAGGACATGACCAATCAGACGCAATCCGATGCCAACCCCGAAACATGGACCGTGAGAAAATGACAAAAATCTGGGCAGTTCTTATCCTTTTGGCTCTTTTCACTCTTCCGGCACAAGCCGAGGACAAAAAAGAAGAATCCAAAGCAGAGGAAACGACTGCTGATAAAAAGCCAGAAGATAAATCCTTCCGCTTCGCTCCGGACTTCTGCGATTTTGAAATTACATTTCCCGAAGCGCCTGCCGTAGCGCGCAAGTGCGTCACGGAAGATGAATGTTTTGACGTTCAAAGCTACACGATGGTCTACGACCTGCAAACCACGGTGGATGTCACAGTCAGTTGCAACCCGTCCACGCCTGCGGCGTATAAAAAATATACTGAACCGGTTATGAAGGCCGCGCTGACCGGTATGATTCGGGACCGCAATCTTTCGACTCATGAAATCGGCTTCCGCAATTACGGAGAGAATATCAAAAGCGCCTCACTCACAGGTACCGGCGTAACAGGATCACAGGACAAAATTTATACGGGGCAACTCTGGATCGGCCCGAATTCCGTCTTCAGCATACAAGCCGAACTGATCGGTAGCGCGCATGAAGTAGCGGACAAATCCTTCAGCGATATTTTGAGAAGCGTCAAAACGAAGGACGGCAAGCAATTGCCCAAGCCTACGGTCTATAAGAACAAAGGCAATCAGTAATCGAAGGAGCGTCCGCCTGCACGCGACAACGCAGGCGCTGGCAACGGATCTTCTTGCGGCGCGTAGCTGTTTCCGAAAGCGCCGTTCTGAATATAATCAACCAAGGGCTTGTTAGCGCTCTCCGCATTCTGCCCGATAAAAATGGGAAGCGAGCGAACCATTTGCTCCATATAACGGCTACGGCCGTCTAGTCCGTTCAAAACGTGTTCCACGGCGCGGTCATAGGCCGGAAGATATATATCGCGGCTTTGTTCAGCCATAAAATTTTCAAATCCGCCGCGCGCCCCTTTTTCACGATGCCATACGGCAACGGCTTCAGATTCCTGCCCGCGCACGCGCATATTCAGATTCAAAACCTGTTCACGGTTTAAAAGATACGGCTGACGGCCAAGGCTTTTGGTGAAGTCGAACTCGACCGCCATCGGTTGCGTCTGCTCATGGCTTAAGAATTTGCGTGCAAATGCAAAAGGCTGGTCTGCGTTTGGTAAAAGATTATCGGATTCGCGCAATTTAAAATTCTTGGGATCGATGACAAAACTGCCGGGCTGTTGCGGATCATGGATGCGCGCACCGACGATATTCACGTTTTTTCCAGCCAAAAATCCCAAGACATTCTGAAGATTTCGTTCTGACGAATCGCGCTCATAATCATGACCCTGTACATCTGGTCCATATTTCGCGCCGATCAAGAGAATATCAAGAGGTCTCTCGGGTGGCATTCTTCCAAAAATACGCGCTAAAGATTCTGGCGTACTGGTGTCGTCGAAATGAGCCAGTGCGGTTTTATGCGTTTGCGGATCGCGGACAACCAAGGCAACACAGTTGGCGACATGTTCGGTGCCTATCAGCACATTCGATGAGAAACCAATTCCACCTTGCTCCACTCTGTGCGCCGGCGGTGTTGGTAAATTCTGGGCATTGAAGGCGACACTCGTTCCCATGCCTTCCTGACGGTGTTTGTCCAAAAACGGGTCCGGCAAGGCCTTGAGCGCAACTACGCTAGCCTCCGGATGTGCCGGGTTTATGTCGTGTCCTGATAGTGCCATTTTTCTCTTTGCCCTATATTCAGCTTACTTAATATTTATGTAAATAAGCAAATTTAGCCGTAGTTTTTCGCAGGCGCAACAAAAGGCCATTAATAATTAAAATCAAACAATGGGTTATTTATATTTTCGATAATATTTGACAATTTCATCAGTTATTATGTATATATTAAGAAAGGGTTAAATTAGGGTGTTACCATGGATGTTACCAAAGACCTCCAGATACAAGCATTGCAACTACAAACCGCCTTTGAAAATTTAAAGGGCGTAGGTCCGCGTGCTCGTGCCGAAGGCGACATCCTCAAATTCGGCCAGACCGTCTTGAAAGATTTTCCACAACCGGAAAGAATTGAGATGGTCGCCAGATGTTTTACCGACTTAGATTTGCGCCGTAGCTTTTTGCATGGGGTATCTAGCGTCGTCGACGCCCGCCCCCATGCCCATACGGTCAAAGCAGGCGAACAGCGGAAAACGGTTGCCGATCTTTTGGATGAAATCGTTGATGAACCCACACCGTTGACCGAGAAAATCGACGCCCTTATTGCCGAGATCGACCACGAGCAATTGGGCCGAAAGCCTGCAAGCTTTCAATTCGGCTAACCTGCCAAGCTTTTTATTCTTTCCACCATGGCAAAGAATCCGTTCCGGCGATTTGGAGAAAGATGCTCATCCAATCCTAGTTTTGTGAACGCATCATCAATATTGATACTCCGGATCTGTCCTGCCGTCTTCCCTTCATACGCACACAAAACAATATAGACCAGTCCGCGCGTGATCTTCCCGTCGCTGTCGGCATGGAAATGGAATGCGCCCGTACTATCTTGATTGTGGTAGAGCCAGACTTTGGAGACGCAACCTTTGACTTCCGTGGCATCTGTTTTCAGCGCGTCATCCATCGGCTCGACATCGTTGCCTAGATCGATGAGATATTGATAGCGGCCTTCCCAGTCGTCAAAGAGGGAAAAATTTTCAATCAGGTCTTCGATGCTACGATACGACATTTTATGGAATTCAGAGTGCGTTAAACATTTCAGTGCTTTGATATAATATAATAGGATTGAATTCAAAGCAGGATCTTATGCCCTACCCCCT
>QFQB01000025.1 GCA_003241475.1 Micavibrio aeruginosavorus | reverse complement strand
CAGGCTCGTTGATAATGTACAAGGTTTAACCTTTTCCAAGGCCTTGTATGAACTGGCAGCGTCTCGACCGCGACACCACCCTTAAAGTCATCGACAGCGTGAAATCCGTCGATGAGGCCGGCCTGTTTTCGCCGGGTACGAGCGAGGTGCAGCGCGCCCGCCTGTCCTTTTATGATTCCATCGAACTGTTCAAGCTGACCAACTTCGCCTCGCTCCCCTCCTTCACCTTTCAATATCTGGGAAGCGGCAATCTGTTCACCCTTCTGGACGGGACGGAACATCCTATTTACGCGACAAACGACAAAGGCCATCTGTCTTTGAACGACCGCTCGGTCGTCGATTACCTCGAATTCTTCTTTTCGCATGTGCTCGAAGAAGACGAGGAAATGGCATTGATTAAAAACCCGCACGACATGCCGCTGCTGGATTCCCTTGGCGGCGACAGCCTTGAGGCCGTGATCCGCAATCACAAGCCAGCGGAAGTTTCCTACGACGCAGGGTTCGACAAATACACGGTGGAAGCCGATCTTTACGCGGACGGGCTTTTGATCCGCGCCGCCATTGAAGTTACAGCCGCAGGCCGCGTTTCCCTGATTGACCGGAAAATGATCGTGAATGCGGTTGCGCTTTCCGGCATATCGAGGATAATGGCGTAGGAGCAATCATGACCGACAAAGAAACATCAGGCCTCGGCGGCACCTTCGGCAGCAAAACAAAAGGAAGCCAGATCGGCTATGGGCATCCTTACGCCGACAGCATTCTCGATTCTGCCATGGCGGTTATTTCCACGGTCCCGACCGGCCAGTTGCTGATAAAAGCCTGCCGCAAAGGCGGAATCCCCATTCACATCATCAAAGGGACCGGAATCGCCGGCTTCTCCCCGCAGGCCCGGGTGGTCTATTTGCAGGTCCCCGGCAAGAAGGAAACCGCAGATCCTGTGGATATCTTGATGCTGGTAAAGGCTATGCGGGAGGCCGATCAGGAGCTTATAGGCCTGACGACCCCCGATCCCCTCAAGGACCTGATGCGCTATGCCACTGTTATGCATACGAAAAATCTGGATGCGATTATTTACACCTGCAAAGTTGTCAAAGAATTAACCAAAACTTCAGAATATCCGGAATTGCTTGACGGATTGACAAAACTTGGCTATGGTAAAGTCTACAGCGCATACCTAAAAGACGCTTCGGAAGAAGAATTATTTGATGCATACGCTGAAGCCTAAAAGTTTTTTTATGAGGGAGACTAAATATGAGCGCATTTAATACATTGGCATCTTCTGTTCTTTCCGGCGCAACCAGCGCATTCAACGTAGCAGGCTTCGATGTTGCCGCTGCAAAACCAGAAGTCGTAGCAGGCTTGAAATCCTCGCTGAATATGTCCAACGGCCTCGACGCTAAACCGGGCTTCAACCTCAACTTCTAATCAGTTGAGCGGGCACAGAATTCTCAAAGGGCCCTTCGGGGCCCTTTGTTTATTCAAGATTCTTTCATTTGCTTGAAAAAAATACGACGAACGAACTAGACAAACCTTAATGTTGGTCCGCTTTTTCCAGCGGCTGGATGGAGAAACTCTCCCCGCAGCCGCAGCGCCCCGTCTCGTTCGGATTGGTGAACGTAAAGCCGCTACTCATCTTCGATGTTTCATGGCCGATTTCCATGCCGAACAGCATCCACGAACTGATTTTTGGAATGTACAAAACTGCGCCGCCGCGCTCGATTTTGTCGTCGGCGTCGAGATTTTCATCCATCGCGTAATCCATCTGATACGAATAACCGGAACAACCCGTGGATTTGATCGCAAGACGAAGCCCCTTCGCGCCGTCTTTGGCGGCGGTCTTGGATTTGATGGCCTCTACGGCTTCGTCGGTCAGCTTGATCGGTTCCATGGCTTTATCCTACACGAACATGTTTAACTGGAGCTTAGCGGTCTCGGCCATTTTCGACGGGTCCCAACTCGGGTCCCAGACGATATCGACATCGACATTGCGCACGCCTTCCAGCGGGAAGATCGCGCCCTGCACCCATGCGGGCATTTCCTGCGCTACCGGACATGCGGGCGATGTCAGCGTCATTTCGACATAGATGTCGGATTTACCTTCCACATCCGTCGGCATCACATCGATTTTATAAATCAGGCCGAGTTCGTAAATATTGACCGGAATTTCCGGATCGAACACATGGCGAAGCGCGTCGCGCGCCGCGCGGGCAAGCGGATGGTCGGCCAGTTCGACTTCCGGCGGCTCGGCCATCTCATCGAAATCGTCGCCCACGGCGTTTTTGACCATTTCTTCGTCGGCCACTTGTTCAAACTTGGTCATGACAGCATTTCCTTGGCCTTCCTGAGGCCCTGTACCAATGAATCAATATCGTTCCGGTTGGTGTAAAGTCCAATGGAAGCGCGGATTGTTCCGTCGATTCCCAGACTTTCCATGAGAGGCATGCAGCAATGATGGCCCGCCCGCACGGCCACGCCCTGCTTGTCCAGTATCATCGCAATATCCGACGATTGCGCCCAGTTGGCGGTGAACGAAAGAATGGCTGCCTTGTCCTGGGTTGCGCCGTAAAACGTCAGCCCGTCGATGCGGGCCAGCCCCTGCATGGCGTAATCGAGCAATTCCTTTTCATGCGCGGCGATATTGTCCTGCCCGATCGTGCGCACGTAATCGATGGCCGCGCCTAGGCCGATTACATCGACGAAGGCCGGCGTTCCCGCTTCAAACCTTGCAGGCGCTTTTTTGTAGGTCGTACCGGAAAAAGATACGCGCTCGATCATATCGCCGCCGCCTTGATACGGACGCATAGCATTAAGAATTTCTTCGCGTCCCCACAAAACGCCCGACCCCGTCGGGCCGTAAAGCTTATGCCCTGTGAAGGTCAGGAAATCGCAATCCATCGCCTGCACATCGACATGGCCATGAACCACGCTTTGCGAGGCATCGATCAGGATTTTTACGTCAGGATTAATTCCGCGCGCGATGCCTATCATGTGCTCAACCGGATTGATCGTGCCGAGCGCGTTGGAAATATGCACGATGCCGATGAATTTCGTTTTCGGCGAAACAAGCTCTTTGTAGGCATCAAGATCAAGCGTGCCGTCGGGCAGCACAGGCGCGACGGAAATGGAAAAACCGATTTTATCCTGCAGCAGCTGCCACGGCACGATGTTGGCGTGATGCTCCATAGCGGTCAGAATGACGTCATCGCCGCTCTGCAGGTTTATTGCGCCCCAGCTTTGCGCAACAAGGTTGATGGCTTCCGTGCTGTTGCGGGTAAAAACAACTTCATGCTCGCTGGGCGCGTTGATGAAATCCTTCACCTTGCCGCGCACCGCTTCATATTCCTGCGTTGCGGTTTGCGACAAAAAATACAGGCCGCGATGAATGTTCGCGTAATAATGGCTCATCGTATCGTATATTTTTTCAATGACGGCGGACGGCTTTTGCGCCGAAGACGCCGTATCAAGATACGCGAGCGGCTTGCCGTTCATCGGTTCGGCAAGAATGGGGAAATCCTCGCGGCAGTAGCCTATATCCTGGAGGACAGCCATTGTTCTACCTTTACGGCCAGTGTTTCGCGCATTGCCTCGTCGCTGACGCCCTCGAGTGCTTGTGCGCAAAACGACTGGATCAGTAAGCCGCGCGCCTGTTTTTCGGGAATGCCGCGCGCGCGCATGTAGAACAGCGGCTCTTCGTCGAGCTTGCCCGTTGTCGCGCCGTGGCTGCATTTGACATCGTCGGCGTAGATTTCCAGTTCGGGCTTGGTGTCCATCTCCGCCTGCGGCGACAGGATCAGCGCATTCGAAAGCTGGTATCCATCGGTTTTCTGAGCGATCTGGTGAACATGCACCTTGCCCTGAAAGACGCCGTGCGATTTGTCCGTCAAAACGGATTTAAACGTCTGCTTCGATGTGCAGTACGGTTGCTGATGCTCGATCGTGATCGTGGTATCAGCATGTTGTTCGCCGGATAAAAGATTGATTCCGTTCATCCAGCAATGTGCGTTCGTGCCTTGTAATTGCCCGTGCGTCTGGTTGCGGATAAAGCCTGCACCTTCAATCAGACTAAATGCCTCATAGGTTGAATCGCGGCCGATCTGCACATGGGTAAATACCGTGGAAACACCCTTTTCCGCCTCATCGAACAATCTGTAATGACGCAAGGTCGTATTGTTGCCGATGCGGATTTGAACAACCGTGTTTTTCCAATAGCTTCCGGTTCCGTTCTGGCGCTCTATTACAGTAACGTTCTGGTTGTCCTTGATATCGATCACGATGCGCGGCGAAAGCCACTGGCCGTCTTTGGCAACGACATCAATTTCGCCGTCGCCGGACAGGAATTGAATGTCGCTGACATGATCCGTATTCAGATTCCAAAGATCCGTATCGCGATATTGCGCGGTGCCGGGCGCGCTTGGCTCCAAAATGACGACGTTTCTACCCCAGCCAAGACTGGCGGGCTTCAAATCCAGCTTCTTGAGAACGCGCGGCAGATTGGTGTATTTCCACCGTTCGGATTTGGGCGTTGGAATTGTATCGAGCGGCAAAGCCATTATGCAGCGGCTCCTGTAATTCCGGCGTAGCCGCTCTTTTCCAATTCGAGCGCTAGTTCCGGCCCGCCGGTTTTTACGATCTTGCCGCCTGCCAGAACATGGACGACATCTGGTTTGATGTAATCAAGCAAGCGTTGATAGTGCGTAATGACAAGGAATGAACGATCTCCGCCGCGCATTCTGTTGACGCCGTCGGCAACGATTTTCAGCGCGTCGATATCAAGGCCTGAATCGGTTTCATCGAGCACACAGACTTTCGGCGCCAGCATCGCCATCTGCAAAACTTCATTTCGCTTTTTCTCGCCACCGGAAAAACCAACATTGACGGCGCGCTTCATCATTTCGTCGGAAATGCCGAGTTCCTTGCATTTGGTTTTCATCAATTTAAGAAAGTCGATGGCATCCAGTTCCTTTTCGCCGCGCGCCTTGAGGACGGAATTAAGGGCCGTTTTCATGAACGTCGTCATCTGCACGCCCGGAATTTCAACCGGATATTGGAATGCAAGGAACAAGCCTTTGGCCGCGCGCTCTTCAGGCGACATCTCCATGATGCTCTCGCCATCAAGTTCGATATCGCCGTCTGTGACTTCGTAGTCGTTGCGGCCCGCCAGAACGTAAGACAGCGTGGATTTTCCCGCGCCGTTCGGCCCCATGATCGCGTAAACCTTGCCCGGCTCCAGCGTCAGGTTAAGACCTTTGAGGATTTCCTTGCCGTCGATTTCGGCTTTCAGGTTTTTAATTTGCATCATTTCTAATCTCTATTGCCATTTGGTAAAGTTCGGGATGGATCGCCTTGCGGAGCGCCTCATCCTCGTTGTTGTCGAAAATCCGTTCATCATCGTACCCGCCGATGCCGTGCCACGCCATGACGAGGTACTCGCAACCGAAGGCCACGTCCTTTAGAATTTTGTCGCGGCTGGCTTCAAAATGATCAACCCACATATCGTCGTTGCGTTTGTGAAGTTCAATCAGCGTGTCGAGTTTGGCCAAAAGTTGTTCCATTATTTTTGCAACTCCGGCGGCATGTTGGAAAAAATATCCATCACGCGCAAAATAAACCACAAGCCGAACGTAGGAATTAGAAACCAGTTAAGCATGAACAGCACGTATTTCATGCTTTTGCGGCTTTTCAGATAGGTGAAAATTACAACCGCCGCGTAGGCTACCATCCAGATCGCCATGACGAATATCAGATCTACCATCTGATTAATCTGCGGTTGTCCTTCGAATTTGGGCAAAAACGGCGAAAGAATCAAAAACCCGGCGCCGATGCCGATAGAGTACGCCGCGCCGCGAAAGGCGCGCGCATTCTGTTTTTCGCCGAGGAGATCAGTATCGACGAATTTGAATTTGTTGTCGGGGTATTTTTGTTCGGGCAGCTGCATCAACCCACGCTCCCCTCGAGCGAAATGCCGACCAGCTTTTGCGCCTCCACGGCGAATTCCATCGGTAGCTGCTGGAGCACGTCGCGCACGAATCCGTTGACGATCAGAGCGATGGCTTCTTCTTGTGAAATGCCGCGCTGCTGGCAATAGAAAACCTGATCTTCGGAAATTTTCGAGGTGGTGGCTTCATGTTCGAGACGCGCGGATTTGTTCTTGCTTTCGATGTACGGCACCGTGTGCGCCCCGCATTGATCGCCGATCAGAAGAGAATCGCACTGCGTGAAATTGCGCGCGCCTTCCGCGCCGCCCATGATCTTGACCATGCCGCGGTAGGTGGAATCTGATTTTCCTGCCGAAATGGTTTTGGCGATAATGCGCGATTTCGTGTTCGCGCCCAGATGGATCATCTTCGTGCCGGTATCGGCCTGCTGGTGGTTGTTCGTGATGGCGACGGAATAAAACTCGCCTTGGGAATTGTCCCCCTTCAGAATGCAGGACGGATATTTCCACGTGATGGCCGATCCGGTTTCGACCTGCGTCCATGAAATCTTGGAATTGCGCCCTTCGCAAATTCCGCGCTTGGTCACGAAATTATAGATACCGCCCTTGCCGTCTTCATCGCCGGGATACCAGTTCTGGACGGTGGAATATTTAATCTCGGCGTCCTCATGGGCTATCAGCTCGACCACGGCGGCGTGCATCTGGTTTTCATCGCGCATCGGCGCGGTGCATCCTTCGAGGTACGACACGTACGCGCCTTTGTCGGCGATGATGAGCGTGCGTTCAAATTGCCCCGTATTGCGGGCATTCATGCGGAAATAGGTCGAAAGCTCCATCGGGCAGCGAACGCCCGGCGGAATATAGACGAACGAGCCGTCCGTAAAGACGGCGGAATTCAGGCACGCATGCTTGTTGTCGGCGAACGGCACGACAGAGCCGAGATATTTTTGAACGAGGTCTGGATGCTCTACCACCGCTTCAGAGATCGAGCAGAAAATTACGCCCGCTTCGGAGAGCTTCTTGCGGAAGGTTGTTCCTACAGATACGGAATCAAATACGGCATCGACCGCAACTTGCGGCGCGCCCTCGACGCCCAGCAAAACTTCTTGCTCTTTGAGCGGAATGCCGAGCTTTTTGTAAGTTTCAAGGATGCGCGGATCGACCTCGTCCAAAGACTTGATTTTTTTCATATCCTTGGGCGCGGCATAGTAATACGCATCCTGATAATCTATTTCCGGCACATCGAGCTTGGCCCATTTCGGCTCGTCCATCGTCTGCCAGTGGCGGAAGGCTTTCAAGCGCCAGTCGAGCAACCATTGCGGCTCGTTCTTCTTCTTGGAGATCAACGCAACAATCTCTTCGTTCAGCCCTTTGGGAGCATATTCCATTTCGATGTGGGTTTCGAAACCGGCTTCGTATTTGTTCAAACTCTTGACGGCTTCAATCGTCTCCAGATCGATGCTACTCATGCGCGCACCTCATGATCCGCGATCATCTGTGCAAGGGTGACCTCTTCAAGCGCCTTTTGCATAGCGGCGTTGACGGGATTCCATTTGCCCTTCAACGCGCAGTTGATCGAATGATTGCAACAATCCTCGCTACCGTCCACGCAGGATGTCAGCATGACCGGCCCTTCGAGCGCGGTGATGACGGATGCCATGGAAATATCGCCCGGCAGACGTGCGAGCTTGTATCCGCCGTTGATGCCGCGCGCGGATTCTATTTGCCCGCCGCGCGTCAACAGTTTCAAAACCTTGGCTACAGTCGGTTCCGGCAAGCCGGTTTTGGACGACAGACCCGATGCGGTAAGCAAACGCCCTTCGTCCCGCGCCATTTCGGCGAGGATAACAACTGCATAATCCGTTAATTTTGAAAGTTTTATCATATATTTCAATCGCTTAGAAATTAGCACCGCGTGCGTACCAATTAAATGTCATGATTTGCCCGATATTTCAAGGGGAATGTCCTTTTGCGCCCCTCTGGCGGATGCGCAAATCATGCTACCGTAACGGTCATGAAACGAAGCCCCCTCCTGCCCGTTTTCGCGGCAACATTGTTTACAAGCGCCTATCTCATATTCTCCGTCCAGCCGATGGTCAGCAAGATGTTGCTTCCCATGCTGGGGGGAAGCCCGTCCGTCTGGAATACGGCGATGGTGTTTTTTCAGGCGATACTGCTGGCCGGATACGCCTACGCGCACGGGATTTCGAAATATCTGTCGCTCCACAGCCAGATATACCTGCATCTGGGCTTGCTCGCGCTGTTTACGATGGTGCTACCGCTGGCTTTGCCTGCGAACCTTGCCCCGCCAGAAGAAGGCGGGCAGGCGCTGTGGCAGCTGGGAATCATGCTGACCTGCATCGGCGGGCCGTTTTTCGTTCTAGCCGCGTCCGCACCATTGTTCCAGTCATGGTTCGCGGCAAGCGGCCACGAGGATGCAAGCGATCCCTATTTCCTTTATGCCGTCAGCAACGCGGGAAGCATGATCGCGCTTCTTGGATATCCCCTGATCGCAGAACCATTGTTTACTGTCAGCCAGCAAACGATGATCTGGTTCGGCGGCTATGTCGCTTTGATAGCACTCACGGCATTGTGTGGCTGGTTGATCCGGCGCGGAGTCAAACCATCGCAGCCGCTGGATTCCGATTATCAGCCCGTTACAGCCTGCAATCGCCTTGTCTGGATCGCGCTCTCGTTTATCCCCTCCAGCCTGATGCTCGGCGTGACGACCGCCATCACGACCGATATTGCTTCGGTGCCATTTTTCTGGATCGTGCCGCTCACGCTCTATCTTTTGACGTTCATTATCGCCTTTTCGAAAAAGCCTATGATCGACGTTGCCATGGCGCGCGAATTGACCGTCTATGCGCTTTGTCTGGTTGTCGCCGTCATTACGCTTGGTGCAATTGTATCTATTCATGTGTTTGCCATTATCGTGCATCTGGCGGCGTTTTTCCTATGTGCGCAACTCTGCCACGGCGAATTGGCGAAGTTGAAACCCTCCGTTTCCCACCTAACAGAATATTTCCTTTTGATCTCGGTCGGCGGCGTGCTGGGCGGCATTTTCAATGCTCTGATTGCGCCGTTGATCTTTCTGGTCCCGCTCGAATACCCCCTGACGCTTGCCATGGTCGGCTTTGTAATCTGGGCCGCGAGCGCGAATACGCCGCGTATCAAGACAAGCTTTAACGCGCTCGAAGATCCTGAGCGCAAGAAAAACATCCTGATTATCGACGGCTTTGCCATCCTTGTGGGGATTGTCCTGTGCTTTGTTACCTTCTTTGCTAAAGTACAGTTTTTACAAACCATGGGCGTTGTTTCCATCGTCGTCTATTTGTTCGTGATGGCGCAGAACCGCGCCGCCTTTGCGATTACAGTTCTAACGGCGCTTCTGCTACTTCAGCCGACCTTGTGGAACAGCAATAAAAAGCTGGTTTTGCTGAAACGAAACTATTTCGGCGTGGTTAAAGTCTTTTCCAACGACGATAAGAATTTCCTCTATCACGGCACAACCATCCACGGCGCGCAATCGCAGGACGATGCGTTCAAAAATGTTCCCGTTGCGTATTACAATCGCCCCGGTCCGACGGGCGACGTATTCCGCTATATGGATGAGCGTATGCGCCGCGGCGGACAGAAAATCGCCGCCCTCGGGCTCGGCGTCGGAAGCATTGCCTGCTACAAGGCATCGGGACGGGAATTCGATTTCTATGAAATAGATTCCGACATCGCGGATGTCGCCCAGAATGACAAGTATTTCTCCTACCTGTCGGGTTGCGGTAGCCCCTATAAAATCATCCTGGGCGATGCACGGCTGAAAATCCGGAATGCCACCGATAATTCCTACGATCTGATTTTCATCGACACCTTCAGTTCGGACAATATTCCGGTCCACGTGATGACCAAAGAAGCCTTTATGACCTACATGCAAAAACTGGCGCCCAACGGCATCATCGCCATGAATATTTCCAACCGCTATTTCGACCTTCGCCCCGTCCTGACCGGCATCGCCAAAGACCTCGGCCTTGTCATTTACTTTAAATACTATTCGCCCAAACGGGAAAAAGGCGATATCAGCGCACTTTACACAACATCGCAATTCGCCGTTCTGGCGAGGAATGAAAAGACAATCGCGAAATTTATGGAAGATGACGGATGGCTACCGCCCAAGGCAGACGAAATCAGCCGTCCGTGGACGGATGACTATGCGAATATTTTATCCGCACTGGCGCCGTAGAATTTAAAAGACGTTTTTGCCGAAATCCGCCTGCATCGTGCGGTCTTCTATTTCAATGATCCAAAGATCAGGATCGCGTTGTTTTGCGCGCTGGATATACAAATCTGCCTCGCTTTCAGGAACGATTTCATCCTGCAGGACATTGATCCAGACAAGTTTTCCCAGCAAGTCGCGTTGTAAGCCCATCAAACGGCACTGACCACATAGATCGCTTACCTTTTGAATGACCATGCCGCCGGTTTTATCGCCCCTGGCCGTGACATAGACGCCGATGCCGGAATCCGACAAACGGCGTAATTCTGCCTCCACCCAAAGATGCGTTGCAATACGGTTTTCTTTCATGGCGGCCATCGACATCAATTCACGCTTTGCTGTGATTGCTCGAAAACCCAGCATTCGACAACGGTCTTGGCTTCGATGCTGGGGCTTGGGTGATGGTATTTCAAAACCTTGGTAACAATCTTGATAGCTTCCCGATCGGACACACCGCTGTGGCGTAACGCGCCATACGCGCTCAAAACGATCCCTTTGCACTTACAGGTATCGGGATCTTCCGCCTTGTCGAAAAATTCGACGCAGGAAACGCTATCTTGTGGCGCTTCAACCATTCACACTCTCCGCCGCACTCTATTACTTGCTTATCTTGTTTTTAAGTTTACGACCATATAGTTCCAAACGATGATCGACCAGTTCGAACCCCATTTCTTTGGCAATGCGTTCTTTTAACTTCTCCAGTTCGGCGTTTTGGAATTCTATAACTTCGCCCGATTCCAGATCGATCAGGTGGTGATGGTGATCCATATTGGTTTCGTAGCGCGAGAATGTTTCGTTGAATTCGTGGCGTGTCACCAGATCAAGCTCGTCCAACATATTAAGCGTGCGGTAAACGGTGGCGATGCTGATGGAAGAATCGAGCGCCTTGGCGCGTTCGTAGACAACCTCCACCGAAGGATGGTCGTGCGATTCCCCCAACACTTTTAAAATGGTTTTGCGCGGGCCTGTCATTTTCAGGCCGGCGTCGATACAGCGTTGCTCTAGTTCGGTCATGGCAAAACCTCTTCATCCTCTAGTCATAATTGAGGATGGAAGTTTACTCCGCCGATTGGGCGATGTCCACGGTAGTTTTTTGGGCCGGCGGCCCAAGAACGCGGCTTTCCGGGAATGATATGGTGACTTTCGTGCCCTTGCCGCTGTCGGATTCCAGATCGAGAGAGCCGCCGTGCAATTCCGCCATCGCCTTGGTCAGCGGCAGACCGAGGCCTGTCCCCTGTTGCATATTGCTGTGGGTGGGATCATTGATCTGGTCAAACGGTAGCATGGCTTCCTTGATGCGGTCTTTGGGTATGCCGACGCCGTAGTCGCGCACCGTCAAAAGCATGCGTCCACGAATGTCGATCGACGCGCTGACCTCGATCACGCCGCTCTTATGCGAATATTTGATGGCGTTGGTGATAAGATTGATGAGTATCTGCCGCACAAGACGCGGGTCTGCAAAAAGCCCCGGAAGATGGCTTGCGATATCTTCCTTGATCTCCAGACCGCTACTGAAGGCGCGGTTGGCCATGATGCGGATAACGGAATCGATAAGCCCGTGCATATCGATTTCCTGCTCGTCCAGCTCTACCTTGCCCGCCTCGATCTTGGACATATCGAGCACTTCGTTGATGATTTCGAGCAGATGTTTGGCACTCATATGAATATCATCGAGATATTCATCGTATTTGCTGTGCCCCAGTTCCCCGAACGTCTTTTTAATCATCATCTCGGAAAAGCCGATGATGGCGTTGAGCGGCGTGCGAATCTCGTGCGACATATTGGCAAGGAAAGCGGATTTCGCCTGATTTGCCGCATCCGCCTGCTCCTTGGCGATGCGCAGGGAATATTCCATCTGCTTGCGGAGCGTAATATCCATGATCGTCGTCACCTGAAAGCGGCGGCGCTGCGATAGTTCAAGCGTGGCCGTGGTGAACAGCACGTTGGCAACGCTGCCGTTCTTGCGCGACAGCTTCATTTCGCCTGAGCTTCGGATGCCGCCCTGAATGAATTCCTCGTGATTGCGACGCGCTTGATCCTGCTCGTCTTCAGAAATGATATTGATGAAATCCATCCCTACCAGATCGTTGCGCGTCCAGCCGTAGATGCGGATGAAGCTGTCGTTTACCTTGACGATGCGGCGGTTGTGATCGGTCACAAGGATGCCGACCTCGCTTACGTCGAATATGGATGTCAAAAGTAAAAGCGCGTCGTCGCGTTCGCGCTGAAGCGCCGTATCGTCGCTTATATTGGGCTGCGCGATGATGTTCAGCGTCCGCACATTGCCGTCGGGGTCGATCAGAGGATTGATCCAGAATCCCGGCACCTGCGCATTGCCCGGAAAAGTCGGCAAGGATTGTATCGTGACGGCTTTCTTGTGCTTGATGCTCACGCCCAGAGAATGCGAAATATGGTTGGCGTTTTCATGATCAATCAACGCCTCGAGTGCTTTGCCGACGACCTGCTTTTTGATTTTGCCGAAAAACTCGCAGGCCTTGTCGTTGATATCGACGATGAAATAGCCGCCATCCTTGTGCTCGACGATCAGGTTCGGCACAGGCATGCGATCAAACAAAAGCTTATGGTCTATGCCCTCGGGCATTGTGGCCTTTCCGTGAAACAATACTTTCCCATTAATATACTATGGGCAGGCGGTTAATATAAAATTAACCACCGCCATTCGGCAAAAATTATTGCATTACAGCAAGATAACCTATTTCTAATATGTGCCGAACAGGCGATCGCCCGCATCGCCCAGACCAGGCATGATATAGGCGTTTTCGTTCAGTTCGCGATCCAGCGCGGCCGTAAAAACCGGCACCTGCGGATAATATTCAGCCATGGCCGTCACCCCTTCGGGCGCCGCCACGAGGCACATAAGAAGGATGCGCTCAGCCTGAATGCCGTGCCGCCCCAGCACGTCGAGCGTATGCACGGAGGAATGGCCGGTGGCGAGCATCGGATCGGTAACGATGTAATACTCCCCTTGTAGCGGTTTTGGCAGGCGTACCAGATATTCCACGGGTCTGTGCGTCTTTTCATCGCGGTAAAGTCCGACATGGCCGATCCGGCAATCGGGGATCAATTGCGTCAACCCTTCGGCCATGCCAAGCCCTGCGCGCAAAACAGGCACGACAACAGGCAAAGGCCCGTCGAGGACAGGCGCATCCATTTTTTCCATGGGCGTGCGGATGGTCATCTTGCTGACGGGGAGATTGCGCGTGACTTCATATCCCAGAAGATAAGATATCTCCCGTAGCAGTCTGCGAAACTCGCCCGTCTCGCACGTTTCATCGCGCATGCGGGTCAATTTATGCTGAACAAGCGGATGATCGACCACATGAAGATTTTTGAATGATGGATGCTTAAGCATGGAAATGTTCCTTTAAAATCAGGAACACTATACTTATTTATCCTTGCCGATGGAATGGATATATCGTTGCAGCGGGCTGACATCCGTGTACTGAACAACGGTGCCTTTGGTTTCAATCCCCTCAAGGTCTTTTTTCATGTTTGCAAGCAAAACGTCGAAATCATCGCCCTGCGTCGGCTCGGAAACGACGGTGGAGACGGACACCTGAACAGCCGAATCGTCAGGGTAAGGAATTTGCGCGCCGTTTATCGCGCTGTTCAAACGACCAACAGCGGCTTGTGATCCATGAACGTCCGCATGTTTAAGCGCAAGAACGAAAAATTCATTGCCCAGATAATAAGCATCGTCGAAGGAACGCAAACATTCCTTCACCTTGTCGGAAAGCTTGCGGATAAGAACTTTGTGTTGCTCGGCGTCCTGCTGCCAGCTTTCCTTGTAGCCGTTGATTTTTACGAGCGCCAGCGAGAACGGATTTCCGCGCCGCGCGCGACGCTCCATTTCCCGCGCAACATCGTCATGCATCAGCTTGACCGAACGCAGACCGGTCTTTTCATCAAAACCGCTGTTTTCCGTTGCGTGATCTAGCTCCAGACGGCGCATCAGCTGGATGAACTCTTCGTAGTAGCGATTTAGTTCGTCATATTGCTTGAGCGGCGGATTTTCACGCGAGTTATACAGCGAGGTAAATTCCTTGGCGGCTTCGACCATGCCCTCGTGCACGCGCTTCAGGCGTTCGGCCGTCAGTTCGTCGATGCTCTGATCCGCTTTCGCCTTGGCAAGCCAGTCGCCAAAGACCACAGGCGCCTCGCCTTGATGCGGCGTTCCTTCGAAATAGGATTTCACGAGCTTGCCGTACCAGACGACATACTCATCCAGCACCGGCATAATGGCATCAAGGCCAATCTGCGATTTATATTCCAAGGCCATCAGGCTTAAACCCTTGTTTCCACACTCATACTATACATGAATTGGTTGGGAATCGGTTAATTTTCTCCTACCGCATCCTCGCACGAGGCCGCGGATTTTCGGCAAACAGGCAAAAAATTACAGGCCGTCGGGGAAATATTCGCGTTCCAGCTCGTCCAGCGTACCGTTTTTGATGGCGGCGCGCACCTCGCGCATCAGACGATTGATGATGGCCACGTTGTGTTGGCTTAAAATTTGATGCGAGAGCATCTCCCCTGCTTTAAGCAGGTGATGGATGTAGGCCTTGGAAAAATCGCGCGATGATGGAAGATCGAGCGTTTCATCAAGGGGCGTTGGATCGTCGCGGTATTTCGCGTTCATCAAATTGATGCGCTCGCCCGGAACGCCTTTCATCAACGCCATGCCGTGGCGGGCGATCCGCGTCGGCATCACGCAATCGAACGTATCGATTCCGTAGCGCACGGATTTAAAAACATCCTTGATGCGGCCGATCCCCAGAAAATGCACGGGACGGTTTTCGGGAAGATGCGGGCGCGTGAATTCCAAAATGCCGTACATTTCTTCATCCGACCCACCGAGGCAGCCGCCGATGGCCGTGCCGAAGAACGGACGCGAGGCAACGTATTTTGCGCTGTCGATGCGTAAGTCTTCATAGATGCCGCCCTGCACCACGCCGTAAAGCGCCTGCTTTCCGTCATGGGTTTGATTGAACGCCATAAGCGATCTATCGCCCCAGCGCTTGCTCATTTCCATCGACTTAGCCGTGTATTCTTTTGTCACCTGATAGGAGGTGCACTCGTCCATTTGCACGATCAAATCCGCACCCAGCTTGCGCTGTATCTCCATCGAGATTTCGGGATTGAGGCAAAGCTGGCGGCCATCGAGATAGGACCGGAAGTAAGCGCCGTCTTCATTGATCTTCAAAAGATTTTCGCGCTGGTTGCGGTTGCGGCCTTTGATCTCGTCCGCGCAGGAGCCGTTGCCCATCGAGAAAACCTGAAAGCCGCCCGAGTCAGTCAGCATCGGACCATTCCAGCCCGTGAATTTGTGCAGCCCGCCCATTTTTTCGATGATGTCCGCGCCCGGCTGAATCATCAGGTGATAGGTGTTGGACAGCATGATATCTGTCTTCGCTTCGCGCATTTGATAGGGCGAAAGATTTTTGATCGAGGCCTTGGTGCCGCAAAAAATATAGTTCGGCGTCTCTATCGTGCCGTGCGGCGTCGTAAGTTTGCCCAGGCGCGCACCGGATTTTGCATCGTTGTGTGTGACTTCAAAATTGAAATTCGGATAACTTATTTGCGTTTCAAACACAGCAGGCAATGGCGGTGGCGGCAGTGGTTTGCGTTTTCTTTTTTTCTTTTTCGCGGCTGTTTCCATTGCCCGATCCATCATCTTAAAAATAATATCCCGGCTTTCGCCGGGATTTTTAAATCTTGTTTTGCTACCGGAAAATTACGCGGCTTTTTTGGCCAGCTTCTTTTCCATCAGCGCTTTGTACGGGCGCAGAGCCGGATCCAGCTTCGTTTTCGCCGTGCCTTGGATAAAGGCGTCGATGCCGCCTTTTTTCTCCAGCGTGCGAAGGCCGGCAGCCGTTACGCGCAGAGCGATTTTCTGGTTCAGCGTTTCGCTGTGAACGGTCGTGTCCTGAACATTCACTTCGAATGTGCGCTTGGTTTTGTTTTCAGCGTGGGAACGGTTGTTTCCGACCATTCTCATTTTGCCTGTAATCATGCATCTGCGGCTCATTGTTTTCTTCCTTTTCGGCCTTACTCCCATAGGAGTCGTAAATTCGAGCCGGACCTTAAGCGATCCAGCCCGTTAAAGTCAAGCCATTCGTTAAGAAAAACTGGGCTAGAGGCTGCTACCAGGGGCGGAAGGTTGCGTCACGGCGCGGGCCTCGCGGATTTCCCTAACCCCCTCCTTAATACTCATATGGGCAACCTGTCCCAAGCCGGCGCCAAGCATCCAGCCAAAAGGATTGGCAGGCATTGCGAAAACGGTGGCCAAACCGCCGATCCCTGCCGCTCCGCCGGCAACGATCTGCGCAACGCCTCTACCGACAGACGGCTCTTGCCGTTGTTGCCGGCTCGCGTCTCGCTCGGCGACTATCTCCTCGACACGTTGCTGTAGTCTTGCCTCTCGCTTCTCATGATCGTCCGCGACCATCTTGTTGATCTGCTCTTTTGAAAAATCCTGATAAAGCCTTGATTCCGTCATGTGCGTTCTCCTCAAGCGCATTTATATCAGTTTTCATAACATCGGTCAATAAATGACTAAATCAGGCCATGGCCGCGCAAAACAACAAGCGATAAAACCGCGCCTAAAAACAAAAGATGCGCCATAACAAGGATATAGAGCGCACGGTGCAAATGCTTGGCGTCCAGCTTGGCCGTGGCGCCGTCCGGCCCCGCCCAGCCTCGCTTGATGGCCGATCCGTCCACATCCTGTGTGGCCCCGCCCAGACTGACTTTGAGGGCGTACGCCATGGCTGTGACAGGCGATCCCCCCTGAAAATAGCCTGCGCGCCCCTTTGTCACCCGCAAAAGCCCGATAAAAGAGCGGGTCATGCCCGCCGTCGGGGTTAAAATGCCCGCCAAGGCTAGCAAAAGGCCGGAAAAGACATTGGGAACGAAGCCCATGAGTTTTTCCAAAGACAGCGCGGAAGCGCCGAAACCCTTGGTAAAGCCTTCTTTGCCGAACCGCCAGCTTAAGGCCGCCAGCGTGGCATATATATAGGCCGCCGGTAGTCCTGCGATCAGATACCAGAGAACGGGACCGACAATACCCTTGTCGAACAATCTGGCCCCCATGCCGATTCCCACCCGCGTGATGGTGAATTCGTCCGCAATTGAGAGGTTGCTCCTTGTGGTGGCCGCCAATGTGTAGAATGCGCCTTTGACCTGCCCGGTCGTGCTCATGGCCTTATAAAGCCGGATCAGGGCATGCCACCCTGCCCCAGCACTCATGACAAGGCTTAAAGCGACAATGTCAACTACTAGATAATTCGCGTATTCTGCCGAGAGCGACTGAAACGCCGTTCCGACCATAAAGCCCAGCACCAGCGCAATAATCGTAACGATAAGCCCCCGGGTCATAAGATCGGCGGCTTTGCGCTCGGTTTTATCCAAACGGCTTCCCAGCGGGCCGAACAGGAAATCCACCGCCCGCCAGAAAACCGGATTGGCATTGCCCATAAGCGGACCGAACAAAACCCCGATTACAGACACGAGTATGATTGCCGCCGCCGCTATCGGTAGCCTCGTGGGGTCCATAATCAGATCATGCAGTTGGCTGTAAATCTCGGCAGGGCTCATGAATAATTCTATTTGTTTTGTGCGAATGAAACGGTACCATAGCCCGTCTACAAACGCCATCCGCCGCGTTTCATTCCAAAAATTGGCCAACCCCTTTCCGGGAACAGCTTTTTAACCAATATTGTTCGTGATATGTTATGATCTTCTTATAAGGCAAAAGAACATATGCTCTATCAACTTTACGATCTTCAGCACGCCCTTCTCACCCCCGCAAGGATTGCGGCCGAGTTGATCCGCACGGCGGCGCAAAATCCATGGAACCCTCTGTCCTACACGCAGGCCGGCCGCACGATCGCGGCGGGTGCGGAAGTGTTCGAACGCGTGACGCGCAAATTCGGCGAACCGGACTGGAGCCTTCACACCACGACCATAGACGGCAAATCCGTCGAAGTGCTCGAAGAGATTATCGTCGAAAAACCTTTTTGCCATTTGATGCATTTCAAGCGCGCCACAAAACGCAAGGACCCGCGCGTTCTTGTCGTCGCGCCGATGTCAGGACATTACGCGACTCTTTTGCGTGGAACCGTGGAAGCGCTTCTTCCTCATCACGATGTTTATGTAACGGACTGGCTGGATGCGCGGCAAGTGCCGCTCAAAGAAGGCAAATTCAATCTGGATGATTTCATCACCTATTTGCGTGAATTCATGGCGTTGCTCGGCCCTAAAACACATTTGATCGCCGTGTGCCAGCCCGCCGTTCCCGTTCTCGCCGCCGTTTCTTTGATGGCGTCAGAGAATGATCCGAACCAGCCGCTAACGATGACTCTGATGGGTGGACCGATCGACACGCGGATTTCCAAGACCGCCGTGAACAAGCTGGCCGAAGAGCGTCCGCTGTCGTGGTTTGAGAATGCCGTCATCGATACCGTTCCCGCCTATTATCCCGGCGCGTTCCGCAAAGTCTATCCGGGCTTTACGCAGCTGTCGGGTTTTATGTCGATGAATCTCGACCGTCATGTCGGAAGCCACATGAAATTCTTTCAACATCTTGTTCAAGGCGATGGCGAGAGCGCGGAATTCCACCGCAAGTTCTACAATGAATACAACGCCGTCATGGATATCACGGCCGAGTTCTACATCCAGACCATCGACACCGTGTTCCAGCGCCACCTGTTGCCGCGCGGCCAGATGAAGTGGCGCGATCCGCTCACGCACAAGCTGGTGGATGTTAAACCATCCGCCATCGAACATACGGCGCTATTCACCATCGAAGGCGAACTGGACGATATTTCCTCGCGCGGCCAAACGACCTCGGCCCATGATCTTTGCTACAACCTGCCGCAAAGAAAACAATTCCATCTCTTCCAACTTAAGACCGGCCATTACGGCATCTTTAACGGTAGCAAGTGGAAGACGCAGATTATGCCGCGTATTCGTCACTTCATGCGTGAATTCGACCCCGGATGCGATGCCGTTCCAGCCAAGGATCTAGACAATATCCCCGATATCGCCCCGGACCGCTTCAACCGCGACACCCATGGTGTTGCCGCCGTCCGCAGGTGGCTTAAAGAGCGGGATGCCAAAACGGGCAAAGAGCGGGAAGCGCAGGATTAGCCGCATTTTACTATGCAAAACCATGCCCTTTTTCCTTAATTTATGATATTGTTGAAAGCCACAAAGGCCGCTCTTGCGGCCTTTTTTCATTTTTGACCAAGATGGGCACCTCAAGAAAAAAAAGACGACAAATGAACTGAACAAAAGTTAACAAAACAGCGAATTTTTGGACTTCACGCCCCCGTGATAAAATATCACATCCATCATGCGACACGTACATATCTGCAAGAATCAAGGAAATCCGCTAAATCCTGATTCCCCCACGTTCAAGAAAAAGGTCGTCTAAATATCGTTAACCAATTAAGATTTTCAGACTGGGCACCCCGCCCGCTAAGTCATTGATGCTGTGGATAACGGCCTGAAATCGTGATGATTTTTATCGCGATAGTCGGCAATTGCCACATAATTTTTGTGACGCCAAATTGGTTAACCGGCAAGCCCGAGAATCTTCGCAAATGCAAAAAATATATTGTATAATCAATGAGTTAAAATTCCGTAAGATTCTTACCCGAATACGCAAAAATATTTTTTCATTTGTCTCTTGCCAATTATTTTCAATGTCGCTAGGTTCGTGTTACTCTAGTAATAAGACATCAACCGAGGACTGCATGAAGAAAAGGGTAAAACCTTTGAATGCGGGACGGGCACGCGCTCGTTCCGGCCGCGATCTCTTTTCCTTTTCACAGGAAAACGAGTGGTACGGCCTGCCTTTTGCTGAAATCTCCCCGCGCCTGAAGCTGGCGGTCAGCGACCGCGCCAAGCGCATGGCCCTGCGCCTCGATCCGCGCAACCGTACGGTTCATCTGGTGGTGCCTAAGCGCGCCAGCATGCGCACCGCCTATTTATTCGCCGAACAAAACAAGGACTGGATTCGCGAGAAACTGCGTGATCTACCACGCCCGGTTCCTTTCAAAAACGGTGAAATTCTGCCGATTTTGGGACGCGACCGTGAAATCATCGTTTGTTACAATCCGGCCCTAAAGACGACCGAGATCACGCTGAAGAAAGATGAGCTTCTGGTTCTAACCAACAAGCCGGACCCGTCCGTACGCATCAAGCGCTTTCTCATCGATCTGGCCCGCCAGAAGCTGACCGAGCTGGCACTCGAAAAAGCAGCCCTGCTACGCCGTCGCATTGAAGACGTACAGGTCAAAGATACGCGCTCCCGTTGGGGGAGTTGCACCGAAGACGGCCGCATTTCCTTTAGCTGGCGCCTGATCTTCGCGCCGCTCAAGTCTTTTGACTATGTGGTCGCACATGAAGTGGCACACCTTTGCCACATGGATCACTCCGACAATTTCTGGCGTGTTTGCGAGAAAGCCTCGCGCGACTACGAAGAGGGCAAAGACTGGATGCACCTCAACGGACACAGCCTGATGCGTTTTGGAAATTTATCCTCGTAGCCGAGATAAATTCCCATCTCCGACCCGTGAAGGCCTTACACACCCTTCACGGGTCTTTTCTTTATGATTATCATGTTCGACATGAACAAGATTCCCGTACTTTACGATGGCGATATGGGCGGCGACGATCTCTGGGCCATCGCCATGTTGCTCGCCCATTCCGACCGGTTTGATCTGCGCGCCATTGCCACAGTGTTCGGCAATGTCAGCCAGCCGCACGCAACGCAGAACGTTCTGGATTTCCTGCATTGGCTGGGCCGCGATGATGTTGAGGTTGTTCAAGGGATGGATAAGCCATGCGATGGTATGCGACCATTCGGGGATGACGCGTACGGCGCGGATGGAGTCGGCGGTGTTGTCCTGCCGCTTTCTCCGCGCAGCATAGCACAAGTCGATATTGCCGACTGGTACCGCACACAACTGGATGCGCAAAAAGAGAAAACCACCGTCTTTGCCACCGGGCCGGCCACCAATCTAGCCTTATTTCTGCAAAAATACCCCATCTATAGGCAAAAGATCGATCAAATCATCTTTATGGCGGGCGGTTTGAACCCTCCGGGCAAGAATGGAGCCCGTGTTGCGCTTGAAAATGGCGAACAACGCGTCGGAAACATCACGCCTTATGCGGAATTCAACGCTTATCAAGATCCGAAGGCGCTCAATATCCTGCTGGAAAGCGGGGTGAAATGCACTTTCATGGCGATGGATGCCACGCAGAATCTTGTGCTTACACCGGCAAGACAGGAAACAATCCAATCCATTGATCATCTGTACGCGCCTGATTTCCATCGTATGCTGATGGCGGTGGCGGAGCTGGATCAAACAAAGTTCGGCGTCGACGGCCCCTTCATCCACGATCCGCATGTCATCACCTATGCCTTGAATCCGGATTTGTACAAAGCGGCCCCTATTCCCGAACTGCATTTCCACGAAGCGCGGCCCGAGGACGAGCGGCGCGGTCAGGCCGTGATCGCGCAAGGCAAGAAATCAAATGCGCAATGGCTTTACGGGATTACCGATCCGGATGTTGTGTTTATACTTATGGAACAATCGCTCAGGACGACAATCGCCCGAGCGCGAGAAAATCGAGCGCGCCTTGCAGAATGAGTTGCGCGGCAAGTTTATCGACGACCTGTCCGCGTTTTGTTCTCGACATATCCACATCGTTCACCAGAAAATCATTCACAGCTACTGTGGATAAGCGTTCATCAAATAAGGCAATCCACAGATCCGCCCCCTGATCCATCCCCAGCTCCTGTGGATATTTCTTCATCTCGTCGATGAACGACATGACGCGATCGCAAGAGCTGCTGATAGAGCCGTCCATATTGAGCGGCCAACCGAACACAAAACCTCCGACCTCATATTCACGTGAAACTTTGCCCAACTGCTTGAGATCGTCTCCAAACTTCTTGCGTTCTATCGTCCGTAGCGGCGTGGCGATGGATTGACCAGCATCGGAAATGGCCAGCCCGATGGTTTTTGTACC
>QFQB01000024.1 GCA_003241475.1 Micavibrio aeruginosavorus | reverse complement strand
CTTTTGTGTCAAAATATTGAAATGATTGAAGAAAATTTCAATTTGAAAAATGGTGCCGGCAGAGAGGATTGAACTCCCGACCTTCGGTTTACAAAACCGCTGCACTACCGCTGTGCTATGCCGGCTCACCAATAAGACGATCTTTATGCAATATTGTGTTTTCTACTGCAACCCGTGTTGGAACGCACACGGAAAACACAACATTTCAAAGATCCTGAAAACCGCAGAATTCCGCGACTTTTAGCATATTTGAACCGCCGACCTTCGGTTTACAAAACCGCTACACTACCGCTGTGCTACGCCGGCACTGGCGCTAAAAGTTAACCATTTCACATAATGGTTAACATCCGGAGAATTTGAAGGCTTTTTGTTCCAAACCAAGCGAGTTCTAGCAAATAATATCCTCGCACCATAGCTTTTTTTTGTCTTCGCCCCCAAAGGCTTTATTTTTTGTCAAACAGCCATAATTTCTGTTAAATTAGAGATGGATAACGCAATCTCGCCTTAACAATGATTCAAGCATAAAAACACATGTCGGACGGTAAAAGATCAACGGGAAGCGAAGTGGCCCTGGGCTGGGGCATTCTTCTGTGTGTTTTCGCTGCCCTCGCTTATCTTATCTGGTGGAAAATGGCCGAGGAAATCCGGAGCACCATCCGCTGGATCCGCTACGGCGAAATGTGGCTGATGTCGTTTTTTGTGAGTGATGATTACACGGTCAATTGGCGCGGCGAGCCGACCAATTACAAAGCCCTCATGAACATTGCCAAAGGCGTCCCTGCAGACCGCATTGACTCCGACCTATTGAGCGCCCTGTCTACGGTCAGCATGCAGCCTTACATGATCCTGATCTGCGTGCTTACGGCTTTTTATGCTTTTTGGGCCTTGTTCCGCGGACCCGGAACGGAACACCGCCAAACGTTCGACTTGAACGGTCTTATCAAGAAACAAGCGAATATCTTCCCGATCATCTCGCCGTTCATTGATTTCAATCCTGCCAAATTGCCCCATCGCCCGCCTGGCGCAAACGTTCCGGCCGAGTTGCCGATGTTTGCCGAAGCCCTAAGCCCCGAAGAGTGGATTGTCTATAATGAAATCCCCGTAGCGGATCAGAAAATTGATGAAGAAGCTACGCTCAAGGCTTTTTCTAAGCAATTGGGAGGACGATGGAAAGGCGCGAAGAATCTGGCACCCTATAAACAAATTCTGCTCGCGTCCTGCTGCCTAAAAGCCTCGCGCAAACGCGCAGATGCCGATGTCATGCTTGGCCGCCTTGCAAAATGCTGGTCCGAAAAAGGTCTCAACCTTTCCAAGGACAAAAAGCTCCTACGCGAAGCGCGCGCCATCCTCGGCAATGTAAATCTTGCCTCATCCGTTCTTCGCAAATGCAATGAACACGCATGGGAAAACACGGCCATGATCCGCGGGCTTCATACAGCACGCACGGAAGGCGGCGTTCTGGCCCCGGCGCAATTCGTGTGGCTCCGCGCCCACGACCGCGCACTGTGGTATCCTCTTAACAATCTGGGACGTCAGTCGTTGCATATGGAAGCCTTGGGCGCCATGGCGCATTACAAAGCGGAAAAACTGGCCCAACGCCCTATCCCCCGCCCGAAAGTCGGAGATGCCGTTAAAACGCTGGTTGAATACATGGCTTCGAACAAAGTACGCACCTTGCCGCAAATAGACTACAGCAATTCAAAAAAACGCGGCGTAAAGAAACTGAAAAAGGCTTAGATAGAACAGATGAACTTGCTTCGCAAAAACAACACCGCCGATTACACATCCTCTGCAAAAGTAGTGGACGGGAACCTCATTCTTTCGCTACCCGATGCCATCAACCCCGTTGTCTGGCGCATGGAACTGGGGAGCGTCAAGGCCTCCGCCCTCGAAGTGCGCCCCCATACGGACGGAACCTTCCTGCTTAGCCTGAAAACACCTAAAGGCGAGGTCCACGATATAGCCCCGTTTACCACGCGTGAAAGCGCCATCACAGCCCTGATGCGCGTATCCGCCGCCATGCAAGGCGCACAAGGGCGCATGAGTCCGTTTACGTCTCCTGCTACCGCCCCACAAACACATGCGCAACCCGCATCCTCGGATAGAAAAGGCGGCGGACTGAAATGGATCGGCGCACTTGCCGCCGTCATAATCGTGATTGTACTTTTCGCCTATCTGAGCAGCCTCGCGCCTGTCACGCAGGCCGGTGCAGGCACTGTAGAAAGCGCTACCAGCCTCACAGGCGAACCGCACGTCGAAAGCGGCGTCCCGCAATCCGCCGATCAGGTTCTAAGAGGGGGCTATTAGACCCGTATGGCAATTAATGAGAAAAAGCTAGGGTATTACAAAGGTCTTCGGGATGTCCGCCCGGTGTACCAGCGACTTGCCGAAGGGCTGTCGAAGCCGCGCAACTCGTTCCTTGTCTTTTTTATGATGCTTTTGCCGTTCTATTTCGTTCCATCGATGCGGCAATTCGCAGACCTAATTTTGCTGATAAACACCGGGTTCTTTTGGTGGCTTTATAAACGTAAGCGCCCTATCCCTTTCAAACTACCGATGGATTCTAAATTTCTTGACCACAACAACATGAACGCGGGCCGCAAAGGAAAGCCCGAAGGCATTCTATATCTCGGTAATACCCGCGGCCCGAACAACACCGGTGAAGAAATCTGGTTCTCGAACTCGGACGCAAGAACGCATTTGCTTTATCTTGGAACGACAGGAGCCGGTAAAACCGAAGGTTTGAAATCCATCGTTACGAACGCCCTGACATGGGGATCGGGCTTCGTGTATATCGATGGTAAAGCCGACACGGATCTTTGGTCCTCTCTTTCTTCTCTTGTTCGCCGTTTCGGACGCGACGACGATTTGTTTGTCTTGAACTACATGACCGGCAACTCGGATGCCCGCGCACCGTCGAATACGATGAACCCGTTCTCGTCCGGCTCGGCCTCCTATCTTACCAACATGCTCGTCTCCTTGATGCCGCAGGCCGAAGGCGACAATGCCATGTGGAAAGAACGTGCCGTTTCCTTGATTTCATCCTTGATGCCCGCGTTGACATGGAAGCGCGACAATCAGGACATTCCTTTGTCGGTTTCTTCCATCCGCAGCTATCTTGATTTGAACAACGTCATAAAACTATCCCGCGACGATGCCATTCCGTCGCACATGCGCGAGAGCGTCGCAGGATATTTGAATACGCTACCGGGCTATGTTGATGCTGCCTTCGACGATAACGGCAAGGAAAAGCCCATGGGGCCGGATCAGCCCATGATCGACACCACAACGGTGCGGCAACAGCACGGTTATCTAACCATGCAGTTTACCCGTTCTTTGCAATCTTTGGGGGATGACTATGGCTACATCTTCGACACGCAGGCCGCCGATGTCGACATGGTCGATATCGTCTTGAACCGCCGTATTCTGATCGTTCTTATTCCAGCACTCGAAAAATCATCGGATGAAACCGCCAACCTTGGTAAAATCGTTGCCGCAACCATCAAAGGGATGATGGGATCGACGCTGGGCGCGACCGTGGAAGGGGAATCGTCTTCGGTCATAGAAAACAAACCGACCCATTCGGCAACGCCGTTCATGACCATCTTCGACGAGGTTGGTTACTACGTTTCCGACGGTATGGCTGTCATGGCGGCGCAGGCCCGTTCTCTTGGATTCAGTCTTGTTTTCTCGGCGCAGGATTTGCCCGCCCTTCAAAAGCGCGTTAAGGAAGAATCCCGCTCGATTACCGGTAACTGCAACATCAAGATTTTCGGCAAACTGTCCGACCCTACCGATACGAAAGACTACTTTGAACGTCAGGCCGGTAAGGCTGTCGTGGTCCAAACAACCGGTTTCCAGCTTCACGGCGGCGTTTCAACCGGAAACTTCATCGACAATCAAGGCGCAAGCATCACGGCTATCGATCGCGCCGATTACGGAGATTTGAAAAAACTGCGCGAAGGCGAAGCCGTCCTTATTTTCGAAGGAACAGTTATCGACGTTCAGATTTTCTATTCCAACCCCGGCCATGCCAAAGCCATGCGCGTGGGTAGATTCTTATCCTTGCCGCCCGGTGATGAACATGTCATGCGCCACCGTAGCCATATTACAAAATTGCGCGATTATATGGTCAGTAAGACGTGGACGGCTGCCAAAGCCGATGTCAAAGTCGCCGTATCGCAACCAATCGAGGCCATGCGCGACGGTCTGAACATTGCCAAGGAAACCGCGAAGTCAGGCGTAGAAAAAGGCATAGCCGCAGTCGCGGAAATTCATGCGTGCCAATTCCCGCATGAAGCAGCCAAAGCCCTTGAAAGCGATGCTACGGCGCCTGCGCCTCCTCCCCCGCTCACAGCAACCAAACCCGGCGCGCAGAGCGCTCCTGTAGCACCAATGCCGCCGGTCTCTGCACCACCAAAAGCACCAGCCGTAACTGGGGGCCCGATGGGCTTTTTCAAGAAGGCGCCGGAAGGCGAGAATACACCCGCTCCGGAAACACCCGCTCCGGTTGCCGCAATCGAACCGGTACGCGAGAACAAGAAAGTCTCGTGGAACGATCTAATCGCCGAAGAAACGGCTGCAGCATCCATCGAAAAAGTCAAACTCGACAGCAAGGCTGAAAAAATCCTTGAGGATGCCGGCGCAGGCGTTGCAGCGGCCTTGTTCGGCAAGGACGAATAATGTCTACATCCTGCAAAGACAGTAAACGTACCGGCGAACAGGGTAACGCCATTATCTTCATTCTATTGTCTGTCATGCTCTTTGCCGCACTCGCCTACACATTCATGCGCGGCTCCCAAACAGGACAAAGCAATCTGACGGCTGGACAGGCAAAACTGGCCGCGCAAGAGATCATGGAATACAGCAACCGCCTTGGCCGCGCCGTTGAAAAACTGCAAGGGCGTGGTTGTTCGGAGAACGGACTTTCCTTCGTCAACAGCTATCAAGCGCCTCTTGATTATACGAACATCTCAGCACCCGCAGACAATAGTTGCGATATTTTCAATGAAGCCGGCGGCAATATCACGGCCAATGCCTTTCGCGACTATATGGTGTCCGCAGCCAGCCGCACAAACGGCGCGCCGATGTTTTTATCTTCCAATGCAATCAATGATCTTGGAACGGCGAACAGCGAGCTTTTGTTCGTTGTTCCCGACCTTCGCGCCGAAGTTTGTCAGGCGATCAATATTCACTTGAATATCTCGGGCGACATGCCGGCTCATACCATTGATGCCACGCCCTATCAGGGTTCTTACCCTGCCGCATTGCAGACGCTCGGCACAGGCGGCACAAATCCTGCCGCCGTCACGGAAAAAAATGCGTTTTGCCTGTTGAACGGCACATCCTATAGTTTTGTCCGCGTTCTGATTGAACGATAAAACTCTTTTAAGGGACAGGATAACATTCTTGACCCGATCCGTTATTTCCCCTAATCTCTGTTGCATGGCAAGACAAGCACGCATCGTCCTACGCGACACCCCTCATCACATCACCCAGCGCGGAAACCGCGGTGAGCCCGTATTCTTTGAAAAAGGCGATTATGAAGCCTACATAGACTTCCTTTCGGAAGAATGTGCCGATAAAGGTGTGGCAATCTGGGCTTATTGCTTGATGGCAAATCAGATTCAATTGATTGCCGTGCCAAGCCGCGAACACGCGCTGGCACGCGCTCTTGGCGAAGCACACCGCCGCTACACACGCCGCATCAACGAACGCAACGGATGGCGCGGCCATTTGTTTCAGGATCGTTTCTTCTCCTATCCCATGGATGAAAATCATCTGCTGAACGCCGCGCGCTACATTGAAACAACGCCTGTTATGGCGGGTGTTGCACCGACGCCCGAAGCCTATCTATGGAGTAGCGCCCGCGCCCACATCAAAGGCCGCGAAGACAAATTGCTGGCTCCTGAAAAACCTTTGCTCCATTTTATGCAGGACTGGGCCGGATTCCTGACCGAATGGCCTGAAGAAAAAGACCCCAAAGCCATCGAGCGCCATCTGCAGACAGGCCGTCCTCGGGGGAACGACAATTTCCTGGATGCCGTCGAAAATATGGTTGGCCGCACCGTGCGTCCGCAAAAACCGGGACGCAGATCGATCACATTCACCAAAAATCTTTACAAAAATAAAGCCTGATTACATTCTTTCGGGAATGGCGATGCCCAGTAGATTGAGCACCAGCTCAAGCGTACGGTATGTCTGTGCACACAATGTCAGACGGCTTTCGCGAAGAGCCTTGTCTTCTTCGGACAAAATGTGGCAATTGCCGTAGAAAGAGCTGAACGCCTGCGAAAGGCGATAAGCGTAATCGCACAGATAGTGCGGCGCATAATTCTTTGCCGCGGCCTCTACTGAATCCGGCAATTCGGTAAGCATCAAGGCCAAGGGACGATCGACATCCTGTAGCAACAGCGGCGCGGTTCTTGCCAGATCCCACTCTGCTTTGCGCAAAAGCGATTTAATCCGCACAGCTTGATACAGCAAATACGGACCGGTTTTTCCCTCAAAACTCGTCAAACGGTCAAGGTCGAAAATATAATCTGCCTGACGGGCATTTTGAAGATCGGCGAATTTAATGGCGGCAATAGCTACTTTCTTGGCGATATCGGCTTGTTCTTCGGGCGAGACATCTTCTCCCACATGCGCTTCAGCCATGCGTGTCTTCGCCTTTTCGATCGCCATCTGGATCAGATCATCCAGACGCATAACGCCGCCAGCACGAGTCTTGAATGGTTTCCCATCGGTACCATTCATAGTGCCAAAACCTGCGAAAGTAAGCTCTGTCGCCTCTGGAGCCACGCCACCAGTGTGCGCGGCGCGGAATAATTGTTCGAAGTGCAATCCTTGGCGTTGATCGACGATATAGACAATCTTGGCAGGATTATAAAGCTTCATACGCTCGAGAATGGTCGCAAGATCTGTGGTGCCATACATCACTGCGCCATCACGTTTATAAAGGATCAGAGGTGGAACCTCTTTTTTATCGTCGTTGCGGGCAACAGGAAATACCCAAGCGCCATCGCTTTCAACGGCATAACCCTTGCTACGCAAATCATCAACCATCGGCGCAATGTAATCATGCACATCGGCCTCGCCCTTCCAGAGGTCAAAATGAACATCCAGCGCGGAATAGTTCTTCTCCATATCCATGAAAGAGACTTTACGGATCTTTTCCCAGATGCCGTAATAAGGCTGTTCCTTGTTTTGGAGTTTCAAGGCCGTTGCACGCGCACGGTCCATAGCTTCGGGGTTTTCCTTGGCTTCGGTTGCGGCTCGCGGATAACGCTCCGCCATATCATCAACCAGCTTCTGGATGGTGGCTGGGTCAGTGATATCGGCATCGGTAATAAGAGAGGATTCACCCGTCGTCATGTAATTGTCGATCAACATGCCAAGATTGGTTCCCCAGTCGCCGACATGGATATCGCCCAACGTTTTATAGCCGATGAACTTCAACGTCCGGCGCACGGATTCCCCGATAATGGCGGAGCGCAAATGCCCGACATGCATCGCCTTGGCAATATTCGGCCCGCCATAATCCAACACAGTCGTCTGGCCCTTGCCGCTATCGGCAATACCGGCGCGATCATCCGCCGCCGCTTCCTTCAAATACGATGACAAAAAATCATCCGTGACATTCAGATTGATAAAGCCCGGTCCAGCGATATCTACTTTTGAAAAGATCGGATTTTTTTGCAGAATCTCAACGATGGCGGACGCCACCTCCCGCGGATTTTTCTTGGCCGATTTCGAAGCAGGCATCGCGCCGTTACACTGGAATTGCGCCAGATCGGCACGGTCGGACACCGTCACGCGGCCAAAACTACGGTCTAGACCAGCGGATTCAAAAGCATCGCCGACGATGCCGGAGAGTTTTTGCGCAAGAGAGGTCATAGAAACCGTCCTACGCGTCGAGTTGCGCTCGCAGCGCGTTTTCCTGAATGAATTCGCGGCGCGGCTCAACCACATCGCCCATCAGCGTGGTAAATAGCTCGGATGCTTTTTCCGCATCCTTTACCGTCACCTGTAAAAATACACGAGCGTTTGGGTCCAACGTTGTCTCCCAGAGCTGTTCTGGGTTCATTTCTCCAAGACCTTTATAACGTTGCATGGTCAGGCCTTTTTTGCCGACTTCCAGCACGGAATCAAACAAACCATAGGGGCCACTTACGATCGCAACTTCTTTTTCACCGAGCATCAAACGGGCGGGAGATTCAAAATTTTCAATCAACCAAGCCTGCGTGCCATTGATTTTGCGAGCATCAGCCGAACGCAACTGCTCGGCCGAAATGCGAGCACGCTCTTGTACACCACGCACCATGCGGTTCAAAACCAGACCGCCGACAGGTGTGAATTCGATCTTCCATGTCTTTTCGTTCTTAGCGGCAGAAGCATTCAAGCGCTCCGTCAATTTGGCCGTAACCTGCCCTGCATAACCGGCATCTTCGAAAATTTTCTCATCGAACGCGCCGGCGATAGCCGCCTGTTCTATAACCTCCCGGTTGCCGATTTTTTGTGCAAGATTGCCGATAGAACCACGGATCGACCGGGCACGGTTCAACATATCCAGAATGTCATTGCCGACGCGCACAGCGCCGGAACCTTCAACCAGCTTGATATCGCCAAGCGCGGCGGTGATGAGATAATCTTCCATCGCGGCATCGTCTTTCAGGTATGTCTCGCCGGAATTTCCGCGCTTAACCTTATACAGAGGCGGCTGAGCAATATAGAGATAGCCCTTCTCGATAATGCTCGGCATATAACGGAAGAAGAATGTCAGAAGCAATGTTCTAATGTGTGCGCCGTCAACGTCGGCATCGGTCATGATAATGATTTTGTGGTAGCGGATCTTGTCCAGGTTGAATTCGTCCGATCCAATGCCCGTACCAAGGGCGGTAATCAGCGTACCCACCTGTTCGGAAGACAGCATTTTATCGAAACGTGCGCGCTCTGTGTTGAGGATCTTACCGCGCAACGGCAAAATAGCCTGATTGCGGCGATCACGCGCCTGTTTTGCCGAACCACCAGCCGAATCCCCCTCGACGATATAGATTTCGGAATCCGCAGGGTCCTTGCTCTGGCAATCTGCCAGTTTGCCCGGCAGGTTGGAAATATCCATGACGCCTTTGCGGCGGGTCAGCTCGCGCGCACGGCGGGCTGCCTCACGGGCAAGCCCTGCTTCGATGATTTTGCCGACAATGGCCTTGCCCTCGACAGGGTTTTCTTCGAACCATGTGGCAAGCTTATCGTTGATCGCGGCTTCGACGACTGGGCGGACTTCACTCGATACCAGCTTGTCTTTGGTCTGCGAGGAAAACTTCGGATCCGGCACTTTAACAGACAGAACACAGGTCAGACCTTCGCGCATATCCTCGCCCGACAGCTTAATCTTTTCCTTTTTCAAAAGACCTTTTTCTTCGGCGTAATTGTTCAGAACGCGCGTCAGCGCGTTTCTAAAGCCCTGCAAGTGCGTGCCCCCATCGCGTTGCGGAATGTTGTTGGTAAAGCACAGCATCGTTTCATGATAAGCATCCGTCCATTCCAGCGAACATTCAACCGTAATGCCGTTTTCTTCAAATTGCGAAGAAACGGGCGCCTTGATGATCGATTTTTTGTTGCGGTCGAGATATTCGACGAAGCTCTGGATGCCGCCGACATAATTGAAATGCGATTGCCTTTCCTCTTCGCCGCGCAGGTCGGTAAGGTAGATGTTTACGCCGGAGTTCAGGAACGCCAATTCGCGAAGACGCGTTTCCAGCGTTTCAAAATCGAATTCCGTGAAAGTGAATGTTTCGGAAGATGGCAAGAACGTGACTTCCGTTCCATTGCGCTCACCCGGCTCCAGATCACGGATGGGTTTCAAATCTTCGTCGGCTTCGCCATGGCGGAACGTCATGGCCCATTCTTTGCCCTGACGCTTGATTTTCAGATCGAGTTTTTCGGACAACGCATTGACAACGGAGACGCCAACCCCGTGCAAACCGCCTGAAACCTTATAGGAATTCTGGTCGAACTTGCCGCCGGCATGCAATTGCACCATGATGACCTGCGCAGCCGATACGCCTTCTTCTTTGTGAATATCGACAGGAATACCGCGGCCGTTGTCGCGAACCGTCACAGAACCATTGCTGTTGATGACAACATCGACGCGATCGCAGTGGCCCGCAAGGCTTTCGTCGATCGCATTATCGACGACTTCGTAAACCATGTGGTGCAAACCGGAGCCATCATCGGTATCGCCGATATACATCCCGGGGCGTTTACGAACGGCGTCGAGTCCTTTCAAAACGCGGATTGATTCCGCGCCGTATTCAGCATTTTCTGTGCTCTCAACTTCCATCTTTTTGACCGCTTCACTCATGATTTTTGTACCCCTAATGCGAAGCCATTTTTATAGCATGCGCCCTTTAAAAAACATAGGAAAAATCCGTCGTTTTTCAAGCGATTTAGCGGTGGATAACACCCTGTTATCCCTTGGAAATTTTACCCTGTTTTACGGTCCAGAACTGCGCTTGATCCAAGGCTGCGCTAAAGAGGGATTCGTCCGTGCCCGTCATCCAGACCTGACCGCCCAGATCGCACAACAACTCGAACAAGGCCGCGCGTCTTTTTTCATCCAGATGCGCCGCAACCTCATCCAGCAACAACACAGGCGGAGCCCCTTTTTCCGCACGCAGAAGACGCGCATGGGCAAGAATAATACCGATAAGCAACGCCTTCTGCTCTCCTGTCGAACATTGATCGGCGGGCATATCTTTGGCTTTGTAGCGCACCTGCAAATCGCCTTTATGCGGTCCTGTAGCGGCCCCCCCTGTCTCAGCATCGCGCATACGGGATTGCGAGAGCTGGTACGTGAACAATTCCTCCACTTCCACTGCAGGCATTCTGGCCAGCATTTCCTCAACCGTTCCTGCCAGATGAAGCGCGGCTTTCGGGAAGAAGGTTTCCTCGTTGTCATGCGCCATATCGCAAGCCCGCTGCAGGCGGCCTGCAAAATCCTGCCGTGCGGCAGCGATGGCAATGCCCGTTTCGGCCATTTGCGCCTCTAGAGATTTCAGCCAGCTTTGATCGAATTTTCCCTCGCGCAACAATTTCGAGCGCTGCGCCATAGCATTTTCATACCGCGTCACACGTCCTGCATGCGTAGCATCGAAGGCAAAAATCAGCTTGTCGAAGAACCGCCTGCGGCCGCTGGAGCTATCGAGGAAAAGCCGGTCCATTTGCGGCGTCAGCCAGATGCAGGACAAATAATCCGAAAGCGCCATCTGGGATTTTGCCGGAGCGCCGTTGATCCGCACCAGACGCTTACTCCCGCCGACTTCGATGCCCGTGCCGATTTGCACCTCGGCACCGCCGGTTTCAATGGTGGATGCTATCGCCCACGCCGTCGGCGCATTCTTGTTCTGGATGTCCTCGTTCGCGGCAGAGCGCAATCCCCGCCCGGGCGTAAGCAACGATACCGCCTCGAGAATATTGGTTTTTCCCGCCCCGTTCGGACCCGTCAAAACGATTAGGCCGGAATGGACCCCATGCATCTTCGCAATGTCGTAACTGCGAAAATGGCTAAGCTGAAGGGATTGAATGAAGGACAAGGCCCTGTGTTACACCCGTAGCGGCATCAGGACGTAGAGTGCGGAGGCGTCTCCCGCTTCCTGAATAATGGTGGGGCTTGCGGAATCGGCCAGCGTCAGAACGCAACCATCGCCTTCGATTTGCTGCGTGATGTCGAGCAGATAACGGGCATTGAAGCCGATTTCCATGTTGTCGTTGCCGTTGATCTCCAGATCTTCGGTGGCAGAGCCAGCTTCCGGCGAATTGGCCGAGAGCGTCATCGTCTTGCCGTTCAGGGAGATTTTCACGGCGCGGGATTTTCCATCAGAAATGGTCGAAACGCGGTCAATCGCGCGGGAGAAAGCCTTCGGGTTCACTTCAACGATCTTGTCGTTGCCCTTCGGAATAACACGCTGGTAATCAGGGAACGTACCGTCGATCAACTTCGATGTCAGAACGATATGGTCGAAAGAAAAACGGATTTTGGTTTCGGACAAAGAAACCTCAATGGAATCTCCCGCCTCTTCCACCAGCTTGCGCAATTCGGCAACGGTTTTGCGTGGGATGATAATGCCTGGCATGCCGTTCGCGCCTTCTGGCAACGGCATCTCGAAACGGGCCAGACGGTGACCGTCCGTGGCAACAGCGCGAAGCACATCAACACCGTCATTGTCAGCGGCATGCAGGTAAATACCGTTCAAATAGTAGCGGGTTTCTTCCGTGCTCATGGCGAACTTCGTGCGGTCGATCAGATTACGCAATTCATTGGCAGGGATTGAAAATGTTGCAGGCAATTTGCCCGTACCGATTTCAGGAAAGTCCGCAACCGGCAAACATGCCAGACGAAAATTGGAACGTCCAGCTTTCACCGTCATCTGGTTGCCAGAAGAATCCAGTTCCAGAACCACGGAAGAATCATCGGGAAGTTTTTTCACGATATCGAACAAGGTTGCGGCGGGGGCGGTCGTCGATCCGGCCTTGTCAACATTGGCCGCAACAGCTTCGTTGATTTCAAGGTCCATATCGGTAGTCGAAAGGCTCAAAATCCCATCTTCGGCTTTCATCAGCACGTTGGACAGGATTGGAATAGTCGTCCGGCGCTCCACGGCACTTTGCACGTGGTTCAGGGCTCTCATAAGGGCAGCGCGGTCAATAGTGATTTTCATGAATATAGCCTTCCAGCTTTGGTCGCTTAAGTAATTACATATCAGTATTTGAAGATGATTCGACTATAGCACGGCAAAGGGGCTTGCCAAGCGGTTTTTCGGCGGTTTTCCAAGGCTAATTGCGCAAGGAATGTTTGAACGGTCTGGGCAAAAATTATGATATGTCAAAACAGGAAGCGGGTATTTTTTTACGTGCCAGAATATCCATGGCCTGATCCCATATGGACATTTGCCCGGCTTCGGTGCGTTTTAGCTCCTCGCGCACGTCTTGCCACGCAGGATCGCGCTGCGGCAGGTGCGCCGCGCGAACATCCGCCAAAGCCCCGAAACCAACGACAACCCCCTCGCCCGTGTTTTGCGCAACAACCGCACCGCGACCATTGGCAAAGCGCGCCAGCGGGAAAATATCCGGCGTCAATTCAAACCCCGGCCCCCCATCATAACAAAGCTTGATTGGGCCGCTTCCGGCAACACCAGCGAAAACGGACAATAAACGCAATCCGCCCGCCGCATCGTCCACAGGCCCGTCGCCTTTTGTTTCAAGCAAGGAGGTATAGCCCCTGTAGTTTTTAATCTCTCCATTGCTGTAGCGATAGGATGAACGATCCAAAAGCCCGTAGGCGCCAGAACAAAATGCCGCAACGGCACCTCTTTGCGCGTAAGCCTGAATGTTGGTTGCCGGACGACCTTTAAAAAAATACTCGTAAGGTGTGATTTCGCCGTGGGAAGCCGGAAGAACAACAATATCAAAACTTTTCAAATGAGGCAGATCGTTCAGGCCCGCGTTGTCGAGATACTCCATCGAGGCATCGGGAAACGATTGCTGGAATGACGAACGCAACGAGGCAAGAAACAATTGCCTCCTATATGCCTCCGGCGCAACGATCCCGATTTTATTGACCTTGCTCAAGCTCACCCGCGTAATAAAGCTGGCTGATATTGCTCAAGACGCAATTCCATTCTTCGGTCGGCTGTGTTTTTTCCTTGTCGACATATTTGCGGCATAGATGCCACATCGAGCGTATATGCTCGCCACGCTCGTCGATGCAATACCGCCCCGACCAGCTGGTTACGGAATCGTGTCCTTTCCACAAAACCGTAAAGCCTATCAACTCGCCGTCCGTGAACCCTGTGACATCGAAGACTTCGGAAAAGTCGGGCTGGCCGTGAATGGTTTGGAATGTTCCGCTGACTTTGTTTCCATCAACGGTCAGATGAAATGTGGAGCCGATCTGTCCACGCCAGATGCCGGAGCGGATTCCTTTTTCCTTGCCTGCCGGAGGGAGGGCCATGCGTTGTCCTTCGTTCTTGTTTGGAATTCGGACACAGAATAGACAGTGGCCGAGTCAATCACAACGCTTTTCTGGGCATCCAAAATAGAAAAAATCCCATTATTATTCAAAGTGTTAATCTTGCGTCCTGTCCAATCCGTATCTGCCTTCACAAAGCGGAAAACACTGCTGACATAGATCGTATCCACGGCCTTGGGAAAATCGGAATAATCGGCACGCATTTCTTTCAAGAAACCGGAAAATTGTTGCCAGCCTTCGACATCAAAAACATCAAGCGTCAATGCTCCGATGCGGTCCTCCATGACCATTCCACGCAGCAGCGCATAGTCTTTTTCATCAAAATTAATTTCATCCATATACGAAGAAAAGGACCGAGCACTGTAAAAGAATGTCTGACGGGACAAGGATTGCGGATCACCGTCATGAAAGACGTTCGTCATGGAATGGCGCGCGGAAAATTCCTGTCCACCCAGTTTTTGCGCAATCATATTTTTTGAAATCACTTCGCTGTAATTTAAAAAAGAGCGAAAGCCCTCATAGGTCTGATTTTGCCGCACACCGGACAACACGACATTCCAGTAAATGATCTGGTGCGGGTTGACATCGAACAAAACGGCATAAGACGGGCGGATATTACGGATATGGCCAAAATTGATCAGCCCCGCCGTCCCCATATACAAAGAAGAATGCCCATAGGACGGATACAAATTGGATCTTGCTAGCATGCCCAGCCTTTCCCCGTGGGGAAAGACATGGATTTTATCGGCATAAAGAGATGAGCCGTTTGAGTACGCACGACCCGTCGGGATCGGAAATAGTCCGATCCCGACGATTTCATGGTCCAAATCCCGAAGTCTTTGGTGAAAGGTCATACTACCTTGAAAATATATCAGCCGGTCAACGCGCGCTTGATGACTTCTACGTCCTGCGCGAAGGAGACATCTTCACCGACCAACTCTTCCACTTTGCGCACGGCGTGCATCACAGTGGTGTGGTCGCGGCCGCCGAATTTGCGACCTATTTCCGGCAAGGAGCGGGCCGTCAATTGCTTGGCGAGGAACATGGCAACCTGGCGAGGACGCGCAACATTGCGCGAACGGCGGGCGGAATGCATGTCGGCCAGACGGATGTTGTAGTGCTCGGCCACTTTGCGCTGGATCTCGTCGATCGTGATGCGGCGGTCGTGCGAACGCAACAGATCTTGCAAGACTTCCTGTGTGCTTTCCAGCGTGATTGCCTGCTTGGCGACATCAGCATGGGCGACGATACGGTTCAAAGCACCTTCGAGTTCGCGGATGTTGCTGGTCACTTTCAGCGCGAGGAATTCAAGAACAGCATCCGGCACGTTGGCGTTCAACTGTTTGCGCTTCGCCTGCAAGATACCAAGACGCAGTTCATAGGTAGACGGCTGGATATCGGCAACCAGACCCCATGCCAGACGGGAACGAAGACGCTCTTCAATGCCGGTCAGGTCGGATGGTGCTTTGTCTGCAGAGATAATGATTTGTTTGTTTTGATCTACGAGGGCGTTGAAGGTGTGGAAGAATTCTTCTTGGGTGCTCTCCTTGCCGGAGATGAATTGAATATCGTCAATCATCAGGACATCGACGGAACGGAAGAATTCCTTAAACGCCATCGTGTCGTTGGAGCGGATCGCACGGACGAACTGGTACATGAACTTTTCGGCTGATAGATACATAACGCGCTTGTTCGGGTGCTGTTCTTTCATTGCCCAAGCGATTGCGTGCATCAGGTGCGTTTTGCCAAGACCGACGCCACCATAGATAAAGAGTGGGTTGAAAGGAACGCTTGCGCTTTCAATAACGCGGCGGGCAGCTGCGTGCGCCAAAGCATTTGGCTTACCGACAACAAAAGAATCGAACGTATAGCGGGCATCCAGCGGCGAAGCCAGATCAAATGGGTCTTCCATCGTGACGGTTTTGTTGTCATTGCCTTTTTTCTCTTCGACAACAGGGGCAACTTCAACGGCTTGTGTGTTTTGAACGACAACGACTTCCAGACGCTTGATGTCGTCGAACTTCGCGTTCGACATTTCCAGGATGCGCTTGGAGTAGTGGGTTTGAATCCAGTCGCGCATAAAACGGGTCGGAACGGACACTTCAAGCGTCCCATGATAATAGGCTTGTAGCGTCAGAGGCTTGAGCCAGCTACGATAAACGGCTTCGCCGAATTCATCGCGCAGATCTTTATAAACGGCCTGCCATGCGGCCAACACTTCGGGGGTCGGGGCAAAAGATTCTGTTTTGAAAGGCTTTACGTTATTGGTTTGACCCGTTACTTCTGACATTTTCTGTATTTCTCCACTTAAACCGTAACTAATTGTTCACAAAAACCGGCATCAATTGAAAAAGGCAAAAGAAAGCCTCCTGCGAGGAAAGCATTTCCTTACAGCTATTCAATATGAAATCGGCGAAAATTTAAGGCGTGGTCCCCAAAACTTGTCCGACGCGATAAAACGCAGACAGGTTTAAAAACCCCCTTTTAACTCCAACTCTTTTCCCTACGGGGTCGTAAAAATAGTCCTCTGATACAGCCGGAAATAAAGACGGATGCTTTTTTGCATTGCTTTGTTTCAGCTTGGCCCCCGCGTTGATCCACAGGGTTTTTTTGATTGCTTATTCACAGACCCTAGAACGATTTTTTTTGCCTTGCAATCGGAATAAATGGGGAACGTGAAAAAAAGAAATAATTTTATCATTGACAGATGGCTCGATACAATTATGGCCCGGGAAATTACTTTCCACGGGCCAACTAATTTTTATTTTCATGATTTCGTGAAGTGCTATGAAATATAGATCAAACTATATTAAGCAGATTTCACCATCGCCTTGATACGCGCATTCAAACGGGACATTTTACGGGCGGCTGTGTTTTTCTCGATTATGTTTTTCGATACGCCACGCATCAATTCCGGTTGAACAGCCTTGAACGCTTCGGCCGCCGCTTTGGCATCGCCGCCGCTGATTGCCGCCTCAACCTTTTTCAAAAAAGTGCGGATACGGCTCGTACGGGCCGTGTTGATTTCGTTACGACGCGCGTTTGTGCGAATACGTTTTTTTGCCGAAGCGTGATTTGCCATTGTTTTCTGTCTCTATCTAAAATTTCTGTTTTCGCGCCCTTTTCGGGGACGCCGGAAGCGTGTTCAAATTATCCACAAGCCAGCCGTTTTACGCGCCCCCCACCCCTATTGTCAAGTTAAACATGCCCAGATTAAGAGGCTGGAGAGAGGGTAAAATGAACGATGGTTAAAGGGGGTTTTTTAACCAGATCCATAACCAGCCGGTCTTGACCCCGAACGTATTGATTTTGCCCTACTTTTTTCCACCCCAGCTGCGGTAGCGTCTCCCCATAAAAACCCAAAATATCCTCAGCGGCAATACTTTTAGAAGCCGCTGTGACAGACGCGATTTTGCCCCCTGGCTTGTCGAAAAGCATGGCCTGATCCTTAACCTCTTCGAGACCCGGCATAACAGGCACATCATAGAGGGCTTCAAAGAAAGCGGTTCGGGGTGCAACCGGCGAGGGCTGGGCATACGCCATGCCGGCATACAAAACGGCCAGACAGGCGAAAAACACGGGGCGTTTCATGGCGAACCCTCTCTTACTTCTGACAAAACGGGCAATAGAAAGTGGATCGGCCCGCTTGCGTGATGCGTTTGATGATATGGCCTTTTGTAGCACCCGTTTTGCCCTTCGGGCAAGCCTGCCCTTCACGGTCATAAACCGCGAAACCATGTTGGAAATAACCGAGAGTGCCGTCAGACTTACGATAATCCTTCAGGCTACTTCCGCCCGCCGCAATCGCCCTTTTCAAAACATCTTTAACTGCAAGGACCAAGGCGTCCGTTTGTTTAGGTGTAAGACTACCCGCCGTGCGTTGCGGATCAATACCAGCCGCATAGAGTGCCTCACAGGCATATATATTACCCACACCCGCGACCAGCCTTTGATCCAATAGGGCGACCTTGATCGCCGTTTTCTTTTTCCTGAGAGCGGCGTGCAGGATTTTTCCGGTGAAATTGCGAGAGAGCGGCTCAGGCCCAATCGAACGAAAAGACGGATGCACTTGGATTTCACCTTTTTTGACAAGCAAGACCATGCCAAAACGTCGAGGGTCATTGAAAACAATGCCTGTACCATCCTGCATAAGCAGATCCATATGGTCATGCTTTTTCAAGGCATAGTTGCGTAAATCATGTTCAATCGTGACGCGGCCAGACATACCCAGATGCAAAACAAGAATATAGTCCGCAATATGAATAAGTATGTATTTCGCCCGCCGTGTCAGGGAGTGAATGATATGCCCTTCAAGCTCGTGCAAACGGTCAGGAAAAGGAACGCGGACATCGGCGCGATGAGTGCTTATTCTTTCAATTTTTTTACCAACGAGGACAGGCTCGATACCCGCCAACACTGTCTGGACCTCGGGAAGCTCCGGCATCTTCTACAGCTTTTTCCAGGCAACATACCGTACAGGTTCCGACATAAAAATAGGTGACGTGCGCGGTGCAATCACACGCTTTTCACTTTGCGGCGGGTTTTGCCACAACATAGAGCCATTCTCAAACTTTATAAGCATTGGAAAGGGCGATACTGTGATTTTTTGATATTGGATATTGGATCCCGCCTTTGTCACAGGCGTGGGCCAATCATTGCGCGGCGACAGCACCGCCATATCTTCTGCGATACTGAACGTCCCCGAAGAATAAAGACGTTTGGCGTTGGGGTCCGGGCTTGCCAGAATAATCTGGTAAATATTCTTGCGGATTTGCAAGATCGCCGTGTAACTGCCGATCTGTCCTTGCCAGTCCCCTTCCATATCCCCCACATCAAGATCCGGATCGCGCTTGAAGTATAGCGTGTCCTGAACCGCAGGTTTGACAACCCGCACAGGATTAGTCATTTGCTTCTTCAAATCTTCGGGCTTCACTTTTAAGGACTGGTCGGACGTCGCTTCTTGCGGCATTTGGGCCGTTTCAACCTTTTCACCGCCGAAGACCAGTAAAAGCACCGCTACAATGGCAATGACGCCGAACCCCAACACCAGATAACCGATAAAACGCGATTCTTTCGACATGGTTGCCGGCGAACGGCGCTTTTTCGAAGGTGCCCTCGGCCCCGAGGGGCGAGGCTGTCCGGATGGCTGTCTTGGCGGCTGGGATATAGGCTCGTTCATATTTCCCATTATGCGTGATCGCAACATTTCCGGCAAGTTGGGCTTTCCCGACCCAAAAAGAAAAAGGCCCCGTGTGGGACCCCTTTCTCTCTCGAGGGGAGATTTTTTCTACACACCCTACCCCTTCGTTCATCCGGAAACAGTCTTATAGGCCCGCTCCGCACTCTTGTACAAAACAACAAGATTACGCAAATAGGCCCGTTCGATCCTTTTTTTCTCTTCTCGATAAGGCCCAAGGGATGAAGCACAAAAGCCTGAAGACGGGTCGCTTTGTCGACGATAAGCATCCAAACGTTCCAACACTTCGTCCCGTACCATCTTCAAAAAAGCCTTCCAGCTTTCTCCGCTCATAGAGCCCTTCATATAGCCCTCGTCTTCCAAAACACTCGCCTCCAGCATTGCCTCAAGATCTTCCCAAAACGGCTTTTCTTCTGCCTTGCCAGCGACCTTTTTGGCCCTTTCAAACGATTTAACGTTTCCTTTTGCCATCATGCCCATCTCTGTTTAATTATTTATTATTCTTAAATATATTTTTTATATAATTTTTCAAACCTTGTCAATCCACAAATATGATTTATAAATTAGGCACTAATATTAAACGCTTAGGACCCGCCCACCATGCTTATCACCGCCAATCAGATCCGCGCCGCCCGCGCGCTTAAAAACTGGAGCCAAACCGATCTGGCCGGCCGCACGGGCCTTGCCGTGCCAACAATCGCCAATATTGAGTTGGGCAAACAGATGCCAGGCAAGAATACAATTGAAAAAATCATCGGCGCCTTCAGCATCGGCGGTATCAAGTTTACGCCAAATGGCGTCGAATTCGATCAAGATGACATCGTGACGATAGTCGGCGACGACAAATTCGTGGATATTCTTTTTGATGCAACAACAATTCTTGAGAACAAGTCTGCAAAAGAGCGCGACTTCCTTGTATTCAACGCCAATGAAGAACTCACCACCCCAGAAGAAGATGTTATTTACGCCTCTATGAAAGCCAAAGGCATCTCCATGAAACAGATTATCAATGAAAAGGCCAAAGCTCTTCCACGCCAATATGCGCAGACCTGCGCAATTCCCAGTAAATATTTCGACGATAAAGGAGCCGTATTCGTCTATGACGATAAAGTTCTTCTTTACACCGTTGCAGACCAACTCAGTGATGCAACAACCCATATCATCACAAATCACCGCATGGCTGAGGTCTTTAAAAAGATCTTCTCGTATATGTGGGACAATCTTCCCGAAGTAAAATCAGACGATAAGAAAAAAGGCCGGAAATAATCCGGCCTTTCTTTTATTCCTTTGAGGGAAGTATGGACTAGAAGTCCATACCACCCATGCCTCCCATACCGCCGGCAGGCATCCCGCCAGCCGCCTTGCCTTCATCCGGGGCATCCGTGATGGTGGCTTCGGTCGTCAGCAACAGACCTGCCACAGAAGCGGCATCCTGCAAGGCCGTGCGGACGACTTTCACTGGGTCGATAATACCGGCTTTAAGCATATCGGTGTAGTTGTCGTTCTGGGCATCGTAGCCTTGAGCCGCTTCTGGCTTCTCGGTCAGCTTGCCAACAACGATGGAGCCTTCCTTGCCAGCGTTTTCAGCAATCTGACGAACAGGTGCCTGGCACGCTTTGCGGATGATCTCGATGCCGAATTGTTGGTCGTCGTTATCGCCTTTGAGCGTCGAAAGAACCTTCGAAGCGAACAGCAAGGCCGAACCACCGCCGGCAACAATGCCTTCTTCGACGGCTGCGCGCGTGGCGTGCATAGCATCGTCAACGCGGTCTTTGCGTTCTTTCACTTCAACTTCCGTCGCACCGCCGACGCGAAGAACGGCAACGCCGCCAGCGAGTTTCGCCAGACGCTCTTGCAGTTTTTCTTTGTCGTAGTCCGAAGATGTTTCTTCGATCTGCGCTTTGATTTGCGCGATGCGGGCGTCGATTTCGCCCTTCTCGCCAACGCCGTCCACGATGGTCGTGGCTTCTTTGGTGATCTGGACTTTTTTAGCTTTGCCGAGCATGTCGAGCGTGACGTTTTCCAGCTTGATGCCGAGGTCTTCGGAAATAACCTGACCACCGCACAGAATCGCCATGTCTTCAAGCATCGCCTTGCGACGATCGCCAAAACCAGGAGCCTTTACCGCCGCGATTTTGAGACCGCCGCGCAGTTTGTTGACAACCAGCGTCGCCAGAGCTTCGCCTTCGACGTCTTCAGCCACGATCAGCAGAGGACGACCGGATTGAACAACGGCTTCGAGGATCGGCAACATCGCTTGCAGGTTCGAAAGTTTTTTCTCGAACAACAGGATGTAAGGCGATTCCAGGACCGCCTGCATTTTGTCGGCGTCCGTAATGAAGTACGGGGAGAGGTAGCCGCGGTCGAACTGCATGCCTTCGACAACTTCGAGGCTGGTTTCGAGCGATTTGGCTTCTTCAACCGTGATAACGCCTTCCTTGCCGACTTTTTCCATGGCTTGTGCGATGAAATCGCCGATTTCTTTTTCGCCGTTGGCCGAGATCGTGCCGATCTGCGCGATTTCCGTGTTGGATTTGATCGGCTTCGCGTTTTTCTTCAGCTCTTCAACGATAGCGGCTACAGCCTTGTCGATGCCGCGTTTAACATCCATCGGGTTCGCGCCGGCGGTGATAACCTTGTTGCCTTGGTTGACGATCGATTGCGCCAGAACGGTCGCGGTGGTCGTGCCATCGCCCGAGTGGTCGTTCTGCTTGGAAGCGACTTCGCGGATCAGCTGGGCGCCGAGGTTGCGCTGCGCGTCTTTCAAATCGATTTCCTTGGCAACCGTTACGCCATCTTTCGTGGAGCGTGGGGAACCGAAGGATTTCTGGATCAGGACGTTGCGGCCTTTGGGACCGAGCGTTACTTTTACGGCGTCTGCCGCGATATTAACGCCTTCGAGAAGTTTTTCGCGGGCGTCGCGTTGGAAAGATACTGTCTTAGCAGCCATTGTTTTTCTCCAATTTAGGTTTCAAGTTTTTTCAAATAGTTAGCAAACGCTTCAATAGTTTGTTTGCTGATTTTTTTTTAATTTACGCGGCCTTCTTGGCGCTTGCGCCGCCTTCGATGATGCCCATGATGTCGGATTCT
>QFQB01000116.1 GCA_003241475.1 Micavibrio aeruginosavorus | reverse complement strand
ACGAGTGCATGCATGTTCTCGGCTTTTCCGCTCACGTTTTTCGGCGGCGTGATGGCGGCGCGCGAGGGCTATTTCAAAAAATTGATAAAACCGCTTATCGTCCTGTTTTCAATTATGTGCGTGTGGGCCGTTCTGCAATTCTTTTTACTCAACGGCTATTACAACGGACAGGCGCGGCATCCTCTGGCCGATCCTTCTTCGCTCGGCGCATTGTTCAGCCTCGTTCTCTTTTGCGCGCTGGGATGGGTGCTGGCGGACCGACCGAAGAAAGAGCACAGGCTTGCTGTCGCCTTTGCAATACTTGTTGTTTGCGGGATCATGTCCACGGTCGCGCGCGGGCCGGTTTTCGCGTTCGCGCCGGGCTTCCTTCTTTTTGCAGTTCTGCTGTGGCCGCAAATCAAAGCCAAACGCAAATCTCTTTTTATTATTCTGCTTGGCGCTCTTGCGTTCTACGGAGTCATGCAAACGGGCATTCAAAAACGCTATGATCTGGGCAAGCGCCTTTACGGGACAGTTTCGCTCGAGATGGAAAACCCTACCAACAATCGCCTCTATATTTGGGAATCCACCTTGCACATGATCAAAGACAAGCCGTTGCTAGGCACGGGGATGGGGACCTATTTCCTTTTATACCCGGAATATCGTCTGAAAGAAGAAGCAGACGGGGTCTTTTTGGCCCACAACGATCCGTTGCAATTCTGGGTCGAGTTGGGCGTTCTGGGTCCGATTCTTTTTTATGCGTTTGCCGTTGCCTGTGCGGCGCGCAGCTTCAAAGCGCTTAAACAACTGGGGCCGGAGAAAATACGCGAGCGATTGATTATCGTCAGCATATTTGCTGCGTTGACAGCGCTGGTCGCCCAGTCCCACGTCAGTTTCAATCACTACAATTTATCCATTCTGATGCTGGAAGGTCTTTTGCTTTCGCTGTGGTTTCATGCGACGGGCCAAGCCCTGAAAGAACCGCAAAGCCTGTCGGGCTTGCCGGAAACAATGCCTGCGGCCGTCAACAAAATCATACTGGCCTTGCCGCTGGTGCTTATGGGCTGGCTGTTTTCAAGCGTCATGGCTGGCGAATATTACGCCAGCCGCGCCCGCGACAATTTGTTTGCAGGGCAGATGGATTGCGGCGAGCTTACGGGCAGGAAAACCACGAGCAATTGTTTCATGGACAATATCAACAACGCCGCAAAAATTTCGATGGGGCTTAATTACAGGGCTTATCTGTTTGCCGTGAACGTCCCCATCGCCATCCTCGAAGACCGCAAGGATCTTTTGAGCGAGGAACAGCAAAAGAAGCTGTACGAACAGGTCGTCGGCTATATGTATGATGCGTTGGCCATCAACCCGCGCGTCGCGACGGCCTATTATTATCTGGCCAAGGTGCAAACGCTGGTCCGGCCGGAAGTTATTCCCAAGGATACGGCTTCTGCCGAAGAACTGTACCGCCGTGCGCTGACGATTGACCCCGTACATTTGGGGGCGCGCATGGCGCTTTTGGCCTTGTATAAGCAACAAAACGTTGCCAAGGAAGCCCAGCTTGCTTTGCTGGAGGAGGGGATCACCTATAGCTACAACACGACAATGGCTATGGATTATTATTCCGAATTGTCGCGTCTGTATCTGGAGACTGGAAATTACGGAAAAATGAAAGAGATCATGAACATGGCGATTCGCTTCAAGAAACGCTCGGATTACAGCGCCGCAAAGCAGGCCAACACTTTGCCGCAAGCCATTATGGGCGGCAACGAGATGTTTCAGGTTCCGTAATTTCTTTTCGCAAAAAGGAGGGTGCCCGCAACAAAAGGCTGGAAAAAGCCGGACTGCAATGCGAGTCTGGGGCTAAGATTCGGCCCTGCCCGCATTCTTTCAAATGAACCTCTTGATTTTCCATCCGAATATTGCGACCAATAGACATGATCGAAGACGACGAAGACACATTGCGTTACGACAGAATGGTTGAATCCGCCTTGCGCGGAGTCGTGCGCGAAGCCATTCAAGAAGTGATTGAAGAGGGCGAGCTGCCCGGCGATCACCATTTCTACATTACGTTCATGACCGATTTTACAGGCGTGAAAATTCCCGCGTACCTGCGCGACCGCTATCCCGGCGAAATGACCATCGTTCTGCAATACCAGTTCTACGATCTGGATGTGAATGACGAACGGATGAGCGTCACGCTCTCTTTCAACAACGTACCGGAACGCCTCGAAATCCCTCTGGCAGCCATTACGATTTTTGCCGATCCGTCCGTGAATTTCGCGTTGCAGTTTCAGCCTGTGGGCGATGACGGCGAAAGCGAATTCCCCGATGGTCCGGATGATGACGACACAACGCCGACCGGAACCGATAAAAAGGGCGGCGACAAGCAAAGCGGCGAAGTCGTCAGTCTCGACAAATTCCGGAAGAAGTAGCCATGTCTGCATTCTGGCGGCCAGAAATCGCGCCGGATATTGAGCCGAACGCTGTAAGAATGGTGCGCGGGTCCATGATCGATGGCGGCCGCGGCAACCGTCTTATCAATCTTAAAATGTATTATCCGGGCAATGAGTCCTTGAGCGCATTGCCCTTGATCGTCTGGAGCCACGGTCTTGGCGGAAGCATCGATGGCGCCGCCTTTATTTCGCGCTATATGGCGGCCAACGGCTATGTGGTTTTGCACACCCAGCATCCGGGGACGGATAGCGGACTGTGGGAAGGCAAGCCCGGCCATGCGTGGGATATCATCCGCGCAACGCCGATCCCGAGGTCGGATACGATTGCGCGCTTTGTCGATGTGCCGTTCGTGCTCGACAATCTTCCCGACTGGCTGGAACAAAATTATCCGAATGTCAAAGCGCAAGTCGACCTAGCCAATATCGCCATGTCCGGTCATTCGCTGGGGTCTTTGACGACGCAGGTTTTGATGGGGCAGCGTTTTTACGACGGCGATGGGCTGCTACAGGATTATTCGGACCCGCGCTTCAAATGCGGCATGCTTTATTCCCCCATTCCGGAATTCCGCATTACAGGCCATCTGCCGAGCGATATCTACTGCACGATCCAGCGCCCTCTGTTCCATATGACGGGAACGGATGATTCCTCGCCGGTTGAAGGCTTTGAATATGAGCGCCGTCTGGAGGTCTATGATAATTCACCAGCGGAGCGGTATATGCTGATCCTGAACGGGGGCGATCATATGATTTACAACGGCAGTCGCGGCAAGCTGGGCCAGAACCCGAACCGCGAATTGCACGAAACCATCGTTAAGATGGCGTCTTTGGCGTATTGGGACGCCAAATTAAAAGATGATGCGGCGGCGGCGCAATGGTTGACTAGCGGCGGTTTCGCTACATATTTGAACGGGCATGGCACGTTTAAATATGAAAGTTAATAAAGATGTCCGATTACGCAATCGAAATCAAAAATCTCAACAAAACCTATAAGGCTTCGGGCAAGGCAGGCGAAAAGATCGCGCTGCGCGATGTGTCGCTGAACATTCCCAAAGGTTCGATCTTCGGTTTGCTGGGGCCGAACGGGGCGGGAAAATCGACGCTCATCAATATTATGGCGGGACTGGTCGTTAAAACATCGGGCACTGTGAAATTATGGGACCGCGATATCGACACCGACACCGCGAACGCCAAGGCCGCTATCGGCATCGTACCGCAGGAAATAAATTACGATCCGTTTTTTTCGCCGCGCCGCCTGCTCGATATCCAGGCGGGCATGTATGGCGTGCCGTGGAACGAGCGCAAGAGCCTTGAATTGCTTGATTTGGTAGGTTTGAAAGACAAAGCCGATGCCTACACGCGCTCCTTGTCGGGCGGGATGAAGCGCCGTTTGCTGGTGGCTAAGGCCATGGTCCACAAGCCGCCGATCCTTATTCTGGACGAGCCGACAGCTGGGGTGGACGTCGAGTTGCGGCAGATGCTGTGGGAGCGTGTAAAAATGCTCAACGATCGCGGCGTAACGGTGTTGCTTACCACGCATTATCTGGAAGAGGCTGAAGAACTGTGCGATTCCATCGCGATCATCAATCACGGGCAGATTATCGTGAACGAAGACAAGCGCACTTTGCTGTCGCGCATCGACAACAAGGAAATCAGCTTCTTGCTGGACCGCGAAATAGATTCCGTTCCCGCATCGTTGCAGGCATTTCATGCAACGCTGTCTGATTCCCGTACCCTTAAAATCCGATATGCGCCAAAGGATGTTGCGGCAGGGCAGATCATCGCCGCGGTACAAGCCGCTGGCTTTGGCATTGCCGACCTCACAACGGACCAGAGCGATCTGGAAGATGTGTTCCTCCAGATCACGCGCAATTAATCAAACCGGCAAGGGATTGCGGTTGGTGAAATCGCGCTGGTGCCAGTACGGATAGGGCGGATGTTGTGCGCTTGCGGCATCTAGAACGGCAACCTGTTCTTTCGTCAGATTCCATCCGATCGCGCCGAGGTTGGTTTTCAGCTGCTCTTCATTGCGCGCGCCGACGACGATGTTGGCGACGCCCGGGCGCTGGATAAGCCAGTTGAGCGCCACTTGCGGTACGGTCTTGCCGGTTTCCGCCGCGATTTTGTCGAGCGCATCGACAACGGAGAATAAATATTCATCATCGACTTGCGGGCCGCCGACGCTACCGCCTTTGGCAATGCGGCCCTCCTTGATCGCCTGACCGCGGCGGATTTTCCCTGTCAGGCGTCCCCATCCCAGCGGCGACCATACCATAAGGCCCAATCCTTGATCGAGCGAGAGCGGCATAAGCTCGTTTTCCCAGTCGCGCCCTATCAGCGAATAATAGCCCTGATAGGAAACGTAGCGGGCCAGCCCTTCTTTTTCGGAAGCTGCGAGGGATTTCATGACATGCCAGCCGGAGAAATTGGAGCAACCGATGTAGCGTATTTTCCCTGCCGTGATTAAATCATCGAGCGCGCGCAACGTTTCTTCTACGGGCGTCAGCGCATCGAAGCCGTGCATGAAATAGACGTCGATGTAATCCGTTTCCAGACGCTTAAGGCTGTCCTCGCAGGCTTTGATAAGATGATGGCGCGAGGAGCCGACATTGTTCACGCCTTCGCCCATTTGGAAAGTTGCCTTGGTAGAGATAAGAGCCTTGTCGCGTTTTCCCTTTAACGCTTTTCCGAGGACGGCTTCGGATGCGCCTTTGGAATAGATGTTGGCTGTATCGAAAAAATTGACGCCGGCATCGAAGCAAATGTCGATCAGGCGCGCGGCTTCTTTTACATCGGTGTCGCCCCATTTTTGAAAAAACTCATTGCTCCCGCCGAAGGTCGCAGTGCCGTAGCTCAAAACGGGTACTTGCAGGCCCGAGCGTCCAAATTGTCTGTATTCCATAGGATGAAGCCCCTTTGTCCGGTTAAAAAGAGCCAGTTAAGGCGGGCAGTCTCTTCTTTCAAGGCGCATGTGCCAGAAATTTATTGGACACACCAACAGCTTAACGGTAAAACAGCGCAGATACGCAGCCGTAGCTCAGCTGGATAGAGCGCGTCCCTCCGAAGGACGAGGCCATGAGTTCGAATCTCATCGGTTGCGCCATTTAAAAAAAATCTTGCATTAAGGAATTAAATCCTATATAAGTATAAAAGTTTCGGGCGCACTGCGCCCGTTTTTTTGTTCCGTTTTTACAGCCCCGCGATGCCGCGGGGCTTTTTTTGTTTTTTTCGAAAGGTATCCCATGAGACAAGCATTGCCCTTGCCGCGCCCCCGTAAGCGCAAATCCGCAACACAGACGCCCTTGATGTTCGCTTCCGTCCAGAATCGCGGCTATGCGGCAACGGGCGGCGGAACGACGCGCACGAATTTCACTTTCTACATGCCGCATATTTTAGGGGCCGATATGAAGACGCTTTGTCTGGGCGCGATGAACTGGTACATGACGATCTCCGCTCAGGCCAATACCGGCAATGATTTCACCTATGATGAAATATCCATCATCGCCAATGG
>QFQB01000115.1 GCA_003241475.1 Micavibrio aeruginosavorus | reverse complement strand
GGCCGATCTGGATCATCTGCGCGGGTTGCGGGATGAAAGCAAACGCCTGATTGCCGCCCTGCAGGCCAAATACCGCGACCATACCGATATCAGCCTGCTCAAGATTTCCTACAACAACGTGCTGGGCTATTTCATCGAAGTGCCCGCCCGCCACGCCGACCGCATGATGGTCAAGACGGGCGATGCCGAAAACCCCTATATCCACCGCCAGACGCTGGCCAACAATGCCCGTTTCACAACGCCCGAACTGTCTACACTCGAACGGGATATAGCCTCGGCAGCAGAAAAATCCCTCGCGCTGGAACAGAATCTATTTGCGCAATTCATGGCCGAAACCTGTAGAAATTGCGATGATCTGAACATTATCGCCCGGGCGGCGGCGGCCTTGGATGTTGCACTGTCTTTAGCCGAACTCGCCGTGCAATCGAACTACGTCCGCCCCGCCATGGAAGACAGCGCCGCCTTTACCATTGAAGGCGGCCGCCACCCTGTCGTGGAAATGTTCCTGAAGCAGAACGGTGGCGTATTCGTACCCAACGATTGCAGTCTCGATGCGCAGCAAAGGCTCTGGCTTTTGACCGGTCCGAACATGGCCGGTAAATCCACCTTCCTGCGCCAGAATGCGCTGATTGCCATTCTCGCGCAGATCGGCTCGTTCGTGCCTGCGGCTTCGGCTAAAATCGGCATCGTAGACAAATGCTTTTCGCGCGTCGGAGCGGCAGATGATCTCGCGCGCGGCCGTTCCACCTTCATGGTGGAGATGGTGGAAACCGCAACAATTCTCAATCAGGCGACCGAACGCAGCCTTGTCATCCTCGATGAAATCGGGCGCGGCACGGCGACCTACGACGGACTTTCCATTGCCTGGGCCTGCGTAGAGCAGTTGCACGATGTTTTAAAATGCCGCAGCATATTTGCCACCCATTATCATGAGCTGACCGCGCTCAAATCCCGCCTTTCGGCTCTGGCCTGCTATTCCATGCAGGTGCGCGAATGGGAAGATCAGGTCATATTCATGCACGCTGTTCAGGCCGGCGCGGCAGATCGGTCCTACGGCATCCATGTTGCGCGTCTGGCTGGCCTTCCCGCCAATGTCGTCGCCCGGGCGCAAGAGGTTCTGGACAGGCTCGGCAAGGAAGGACAATCCGGCGCGATCGGCAAACTGGCCGACGACCTGCCGCTCTTCCAGACGGTAGCCGCGCCCGCAGCAAAATCATCTTCAGCGATCGAAAAGGAACTGGAAACCATAGATCCGGATGCGCTCAGCCCGCGCGAGGCTCTGGACGCCCTTTACGCTCTTAAATCCAGATTAAAGAACGGATAAAAGATCCTGCGCCGGAATGGCGGAATAGCCTATCACCAGTCCAACGAGTATCATCAGGATGCTGGAAATCAGGTTGATCCGGCGTAGCAAAGCGTCGGTAAAAATATGACGCGAATAAGCCACCGGCAAACAGTATAAAACCGCCACACCGGTTTCGACGAAGCAGATAATCAAACCGATAACAATCCCGTCCCGCCAGTCGGCCAACGGAATATCAACGACGGAAGGGAGCAAGCCGCCGTAAAATAAAATCACCAGCGGATTGGCCAGCGTCAGCATCACTGCGCCCGTGAATGTTTCGGAAAGGCTTTCGGGCGCTCGCTCGCGGAGGGCGAAATTCACATGCAAATGTTGCAGCCCCTTGATCCCGATATAGATCAGATAGACCGCAGCAAGGGCTTTGAGAAGAATAGAGATAAACAGCAGATCGTCATGGGCGAATTTTAGGCCGGTCATAACAAGTGCCAGAAAAAGCATGGAAACGAGACACACTCCGGCCATAAAAACGAAGCAGGCCTTCATGCCCTGCGCCAGCGTGCGGGACATGATCGCCATCATCCCCGGCCCCGGCTTCATGGCGAGACCGAGGATAGCGAGGAAAACCACGATTGCCGCTTGCAAATCCATCCACTCTTTATACAGTATGGCCTATGTCCGCTCCAGAGCGAAAAACTGCTTCTCTGCCTCCCAATCCCTTGTTTGATAAACTTGTGAGCCGCGAACTGTCCGGTGCGGATTTTTGCCGCCTCAACAGCGCCGCCATGGATAAAACATTGAGAGCATTGGCAGACCGCCTGCTTTCCGCCGCCCCCGACATCTCGCTTTTTGCATTGGGCGGCTACGGGCGGGAAGAACTGTGCCCCTATTCGGATATTGATTTGATGTTTCTGACGGCGGACGAACCATCGAAAAACGAAGCCGCTACAATTGAAAAATTCCTCTACGCGCTCTGGGATAAAGGCCTGAAAGTCGGACACTCCGTCCGCTCGCTCAAAGACTGCCTTGTTCTTGCGCGCAAAGACAGCAAGATTATGACCAGCCTGCTGGACTCGCGCCTTCTCCATGGTCCCGCTGAAGCGCAACAAGCACTACGCCACGAAATCGCATTGCTTTTTTCCAAAGCCGAGAAGAAACAATTTTTTCGTAACAAACTCGAAGAACGCGACATCCGGCACAGCCGCTACGGCGACACGCGCTATGTGCTGGAACCGAATATCAAGGAAGGCAAAGGCGGCCTGCGGGATTTCCAGACATTGCTCTGGATTACCGATGCGCTGTACGGCGCGAAAAATCTTGAAGACCTTGTCGGGCTTTCCGTTCTCACGCCCGCCGAAGCGCGCCGCTTTAGAAAATCCCACGCCTTTCTGTTGAACGTGCGGTGCCATTTGCACGAACTCGCAGGCCGCGCGGAAGAACGCCTGCATTTCGATATCCAGCCAGATTTGGCCGAACGGCTGGGATATTCCCACCGCAAGAACAGCCGCGCAGTCGAGCGCTTTATGAAACATTACTTTCTCGTCACGCGGGATATCGGCGATCTGACGCGCATCTTGTGCGCAGCCATTGAACACGACGAGGCCGACGCCCGCATAAAAGGCGAAAATTATTTCGGTTTTGAAACGCTGGACAACCGCCTGACCTTCGGCGCCAAACAATGTTTGAAATCCCACCCGCTCGATATGTTGCGCCTCTTCCGCGCCTTTCAGGAAACGGGGCAGGATATCCACCCCTTCGCATTGAAGGAAATCACCCGTAATATCCGCCGGATCGACGACGCCATGCGCGAGGATCCTCTGGCGAATGAATTGTTTCTAGAAGTTCTAACCTCGAAAAAAGAAGCCGCCCTCACTCTTCGCCGCATGAATGAATCCGGAGTCCTCGGTCGCTTCGTGCCGGATTTTGGACGCATCATTGCGCTCATGCAGTTCGACCGCTACCACCATTACACGGTTGACGAACACACCATTCATTGCATTGACTTCCTGCACAAACTGGAAGCCGGGATTTTACAGGCCGACGCTCCCGTCGCGTCTCAGGCCGTGCATAAAATTCAGGATCGCGCTGCGCTCTATGTTGCACTCTTTTTGCACGATATCTGCAAAGGACGCGGCGGTAGTCATGCGGAACAAGGGGCCGAACTTGCCCTATCTCTCGCACCCCGCTTCGGGCTGAGCGGCGAACAAACCGATTTGGTATCATGGTTGGTGCACGAACATTTGCTGATGTCCGATACCGCTTTCCGCCGCAACATGAACGACCCCAAAACCATTGCCGATTTTTCGGCCCGCATGCGTTCTTTCGAACGGCTCAACATGCTTTTCGTGCTGACAACCGTTGATATCATGGGCGTCGGGCCGGGCCGCTGGACGGCGTGGAAAGCGCGTCTTCTGGAAGAGCTTTATCAAAAGACCCATGCGCTGATGCAAGGAGAAGAGCCGGGCATGACGCAGGAAATCGCCCTGCCGCCCGATTATATCCAAGGGGAAACACGCATCGACATCACGACGGACGACGCGCAATCCGCCACCGTGGTGGTCGTTTATACGCCGGACCGCGGAGGCCTGTTTGCAACATTGTGCGGCGCGCTCTCGGCCGAAGGCGCAAGCATTATGCGCGCCTACATCAATACAGTGCAGGACCCGAAGTTCCCGCGCCTTGCAGTGGACAGATTCATCATCCAGAACGCCTCAGGCCTGCCGTTTTCACAAGCCCGTCGTCGCGAAGACCTGCAACAGTCGATCCTGCAAGCGCTGGCCGGCACGCTGGACACTGAACGGAAAATCGCCTCCCACAAAAAACCGCTGACGAAAAAAGATCTCGTCTTCGATATCCAGCCGCAAGTCCGGCTCAACAACGATGCCTCGGGTACAGACACTGTGGTGGAAATCGAAGCACGGGACCGTCACGGGCTTTTGTACGATATCGCCTGCGCCTTTAAGGAACAGAATCTCGATATCCGGGCAGCCAAGATCAACACGCAGGGATTGCGGGCCATCGACTCATTTTATGTCCAGACCGCCAAACGCAAAAAATTAACGGATTCCCTAGGGCAGGAGCGGCTGATCGAGGCTATCGCCGCCAAGGTTGCCAACCCCTGATCCTTTCGCTATAACCCCATATCCAAAGCTGGGCAGGTGGCGGAGTGGTTGAACGTACCGCACTCGAAATGCGGCATAGGCGCAAGTCTATCGGGGGTTCGAATCCCCCCCTGCCCGCCATTAAGCGCCCATGCCAAATCTTGCGCGGTAATCGCCAGGCGTTAATCCCATAACCTTGTGAAAAACTTTCCTGAACGCACCGGGATCCTCGTATCCCACGGCCCACGCGATCTGGTCCACGTTCTGCATAGTGAATTCGAGCATTTCCCGCGCTTTGCCTACGCGCACCTGTTGCGCGTATTCGGTGGGCTTCAATCCGGTGGCTTTCAAAAAACGCCGCAAGAATGTGCGTTCTTCCATTCCCGCCTCATGTGCCATATCCATCACCCCCACATGCTTGGCACCATTGGCCTGTAGCCAATGTTGCACTTTCAGGATAGCCGTATCGCCATGATGGAGTTGCGGCGAGAAATTGCTGTAGAAGCGTTGCTCGCGTCCAGACGGATCGACAAGCAGGAACCGTGCGGTATCGAGCATGATTGTCGGCCCCATGATACGGTGGACCAGCTTTAGTCCCAAATCCGTCCACGCCATAATGCCGCCCGCCGTTATAATATCGCCGTCGTCAATGATCATACGGTCCGCGTCCACTTTGACATTTGGATAACGCGCCTGCATATCTTTGGCAAAAGACCAGTGCGTCGTCGATGTCCGCCCCTCGAGCAATCCAGCTTCCGCCAACACAAATGATCCAGCACACACGGAACAAACAGTGGTACCGCGCGTATGCAGATCATTCAGCCATCTCGACACAGGTCGCGCCTGCTCCGGTGCAGGCATAACCATACTGGGGGGCAGGATGATATGATGTGGGTCGTTCGGTAGCTCCGGATGTGTGTCCGCACTTTTCAAAATTCCGTCGTCTTTGGCTTGCCACTGACTGACACGGATTTGTTTGTTCACACCATGACCCGTGGCAATCTGGTTGGATATCCGAAACAGGTCCGAAAGCCCGTAAATGGCAGAAACCATGGCGTCCGGATAGATTAAAAGGGCTATTTCAATGGGCTGGCTCACGATTGCGGCGCTACACTATGTCAGTTTTGACTCCAATAATGTCACTTCCGCCAATCCCTTTCAAGAACATTCCGCGCCATTCTTAGGGTGTAAGGGCGGTGAGCCCAAAGAAATTCAAAACCAACCAAACCACGAAAGGAAACCAAGCCATGTCTACATTTACCACAAAAGAAGGCGTTGAAATCTTCTACAAAGACTGGGGCAAAGGCCAACCAGTTGTCTTCTCCCACGGCTGGCCGCTCTCGGCCGATGCATGGGATGCGCAAATGATGTTCTTCCTCGAAAAAGGCTACCGCGTCATCGCGCATGACCGCCGCGGCCACGGCAGATCCGCCCAAACCTTCGAGAACAATACGATGGATCAATACGCTGACGATCTAGCCCAGCTGATAGAGCATCTCGACTTGAAAGAGGCCATTGTTGTGGGTCACTCCACAGGCGGCGGCGAAGTCACCCGCTATCTGG
>QFQB01000114.1 GCA_003241475.1 Micavibrio aeruginosavorus | reverse complement strand
CGGCAAGAGGTTTCGCCTTTGCGATAACAATAACGGCACGCGACGCATAGTTTCACATAGGCCGAAATTGGTTGAAATTTGGCGTATTTCGTCAATTAAAGCCTCCTCTTTAACGATTTTAAGCATTAATTGGTTCAAAGGCGTTGTCGTAAAATCACAATAATTTTTCAGCCCCTCCGCACTCGCCGGAGCGACATCCTCGAGATCGAATTCGCGGGCATATAAAAGCGCCTCGAACCATTCATGCGGAAGATCGCCACGGTGGATAAGCGGCGCCAATGTGGATAACTGTGGAATTTGTCCACCGTCCCCGCCGTCGTAAATTTTATTAATTTCATCCCGCCACCACTGCAGTCTGATCAGACCAAGCTGCGTGTTCGAGACCATGGAGCGCGTTTTGACCAGTTCGGCATTGAACGAAAAAAGCGCCCAGAGCTCAGGCCGCACCGCACGTGGGGCAAACAGGCTGAGCAGATAGCGGTCAGGGTCCGCCTTTTTAAGGTCGGCGGCCAGAAACGGGGCGTCCATCGACGATATCCATCCTTGAGAAATTGAACAAAAGCTATAGGTTAGCTGTTGGCATTTTATCAAGCCCTAAAAAACAGGAGATTCGTTATGGCTTTTGAACTACCAAAACTCCCCTATTCCTATGACGCTCTGGCCCCCTATATGTCGGCCGAGACGCTGGAATTCCACCACGACAAGCACCACAAAGCCTATGTCGACAAGGGCAACGAATTGATCGCGGGCACGGGCCTCGAAAATCTGAGCCTCGAAGAAGCGATGGTCGCAGCGTTCAAAGACAAGTCAAAAGCCGGTCTTTTCAACCAGTTGGGCCAGCATTTCAACCATATCCATTTCTGGAACTGGATGAAAAAAGACGGCGGCGGCGCGAAAATTCCCGGCAAGCTCGAAGCCCAGATCAAATCCGATCTTGAAGGATTTGAAGGCTTTAAGAAGAAATTCATCGAAGCCGGCACCACGCAATTCGGCTCCGGCTGGGCGTGGCTGACGCTCGACAACGCCAGCGGACAACTGGAAATCACCAAGACGCCGAACGGCGAAAACCCCGTCGTGCACGGCAAAACGGCCCTGCTCGGCGTCGATGTATGGGAACATTCTTATTATATCGACTACCGCAACGCCCGCCCGAAATACCTCGAGGCGTTCGTGGACAATCTCATCAATTGGGACTACGTGGCCGAATTGTACGAAAAAGGCCCGATGAAGATTGCAGCCTGAAGCGCCGCTTAAAAATGCTGGTTTGGTCTAAACGGCCATTCCTGAAAAAGATGAAAATACAAAAAGCCTTTCGTTGAAGCGGAAGGCTTTTTTCTTGTTTTAATCTTGGTCAACGTGGTCGTTTCGACCAAGATTTTTGGCCCTTTTGACCAATGTTTCACACATTGTTGGTCAAAGTTTCACGCGCAGATCGGGTGTTGATAAAACATCATACCATAAAAAAGGCCGGAAAACCCGGCCTTTTTCGCTTTAGTGTTTCGTGATCTTTTTCGCCGAATTTTTCTTGCTCCAGAGATTGAGACATTCAACCCCAAGCGAGAACGCCACAGCGAAATACAGATAGCCGCGCGGAATGTGGTATTCGAACCCGTCCGCGATCAGCGCCATGCCGACGAGCAGCAGGAACGAAAGCGCCAGCATTTTGACGGTCGGGTGCGCATTGACGAAATCCGAAACCGGCTTTGCCGCAAACATCATCACGCCGATGGCAATGACAACCGCCGCAATCATGATGGATTGTTCTTCAGCCATGCCGATGGCGGTGATAACGGAATCCAGCGAGAACACGATATCGAGCATCATAATCTGGACAAGCACAGACCCCATCGTGACTTTCTTGATGTTCGGTCCTTCGTCTTCGGCGCCTTCCACCGTGTGGTGGATTTCCATCGTTCCCTTGACCAGCAGGAACAAGCCCCCGCCGATCAGGATGATATCCCGCCAAGAAATTTCATGCCCCATAACGGCGAACAAAGGATCGGTCAGATGCGCAATCCAGAAGATCAACGACAGCAGGATGATGCGCATCACGAGCGCCAGCATAAGGCCGATGGTGCGGGCTTTGGCCTGCTGCGCCAAAGGCAAACGCGCCGCGACAATGGAAATGAAGATGATATTGTCGATGCCGAGCACGATTTCGAGAACGGTCAGCGTCAAAAGACTTGCCCACGCATGCGGGTCCGTCAAAAGCGTCGTTAAATGTTCCACGTTTGTATTTTCCTTCCTGTTTTTATTGCAACGGCATCAGCGCCGCAACAACGCGGCGGCCTTCGGCCATAAGCACATTGTAGGTGCGGCACGCCGCCCCTGTATCCATCGTTTCGATCACAAGCCCTTTTTCTTTCAAGGCCTGACGAAGTTTTGGCGGGAAAAATTCTCCGCGCACGCCCGAACCCAGCAAGACGACATCAATGTCATCTGCCTGTTCGGTCAAAGAGGTAAAAGAGTTTTCATCAAGCGCCGCAAAAGCAACAGGAGCATCCCACGGCGACGTTGCCGCGGGTGTTACGATAATCGCACCGTCATAGGATTTTCCGCTGACCTTGAATCCGTCTGCGCTGTAGCCCTGAATGATCTGGCGTCCTTCGGGAATGAGGGGCGTCACATCCATGAATGTCCCCTATTGAACCACGCCGAGATTTTTCAGCGTTTCAACATTCAGCGTTCCTACCGGAAGCTGGTTGGCGTTCTGATACAGGATCAACGCATTCAAAAATTCCGCCGTAACTTCACCGGTTTCAGGCCCCGTATAAGCGCCTTTGGCTTTCATCGCCGCTTGCGCCGCGCGAATGGTGGCAGGATCCGCAGGATTTCCGGTCACAGGCGCAGTATCGGCAACGGGCGCAACGACACCTGCGTTCGCTGTGGCTTGCGCCACGGCTTTTGGTGAATATGGTGCGTTCGGATCAAGAGGATATGCAACACCCGACGGCATCGGCGCGGGCGTATAAATTGCGGCCGGCGCTTGTGCAGGCGCTGGAGAAGGCGCTGCCGGAGGATAATCCGCCGGATACGGCGATACAGGATCGGCCGGAAGCGGCGGACGAACGGCATTGCTCACCGGTACCGTCGGCGCGACCGCATCGAGCGGACGAGTTTGTGATGGCGGCGCCGTCATTTCATCGGGCGGCGTCGCGGCGGCCGTGGATGGCGGCGCGGCATTCATGGCTTGTTGAGCAACGACAGCCTGATCCATAGCCGGCGTGGATTCCGGCAAAGGCTCTGCAGCGGCGACTTCGGGCATCGGAATGGCTTCGGCCTGCTCTACCGTCGAAGAGAAGTCGCCTGTTTGCGCAGGCGCGGCGGCAACTTCAGGAGCAGGAACCTCCGCCTTGGGCAAACCATTGTTCACGACCTTGATGTCGTCAAGCGTGCCGATTTCGCCGGGACCTTTGCTGCTTGAGCACGCGGCAAGCGTCAGCGATGCTGTTCCAATCAGAAGAATTGTTTTCAAGCTATGGGTCATCGACATCGGCTCCTTTGATTTCAACGCCCTAAAAGTAAAGGGATTTTGCCAAAAAGACAACGCCTTAAGCGGGCTTTTCCTCAAAGGCGGGACGCAGGCCCAAATGAAGCAGAATCGCGGACGCCACGTAAATGGAGGAATAGGTCCCCACCAAAAAGCCGAACAGCAGGGCTTCTGTAAAGCCGCTGATCACTTCGCCGCCGAACACGGCCAAAGCCACCAAAGACAGCAGCGTGACCAAAGATGTCATCACGGTACGGGACAGCGTATCGTTGATGGCAAGGTTGCAGATCTCACCCATCGGCTTCTTGCGGTATTTGCGCATCATCTCGCGGATGCGGTCGAAAATAACCACCGTGTCGTTGATGGAAAAACCGGCGACCATCAGCAAAGCCGCCAAAGACGTCAGATCGAAGCTACGCCCCATGATCGCCATGAAGCCCAGAACGGCGAAAACGTCGTGCGCCAGCGTGACAACCGCCGCCACGCCGAATTGCCATTCGAAGCGGAACCAGACATAAGCCATGATGCCGACGATGGCCGCGACAACAGCGATCAAACCTTTGACCTTCAGCTCCTGCCCCACTTGCGGGCCGACGAATTCGACGCGGCGGTAATCGACGTTCTGATAATCCGTTTCGATTCCGGCCTTCACTTTATCAACGGCGGCCTTTTGCACGGCAGGATCGGCGCTGTCTTGCGCAGGAACGCGGATCAAAAGATTGTTGGGCGCGCCGAATTCCTGAATGGAAATCTCGCCAAGGTCCAGATTGTTCAGATCTTCACGCAAGCTCGCAAGTTCGGGGGTTTGCTCTGTCGCGATTTCGATCAAGGTGCCGCCCGTAAAATCGATCCCGTAATTCAAACCTTTTGTCGCAAGCAAAAAGATCGAGGCGATAATCATAACGGCAGTTACGGCAAAACCGATGTACCGGGTGCCGATAAAATCGATCTTGGTATGATCGGGAATAAGTTTAATGCCTGTCCACATGCTGTAATTTCCTTATACCGGCAACGCCGCGTTTTTGCGTCTGCCGAGCCACATAATGATCATCAGGCGCACGACCGAGATCGAGGTAAAGAACGAGGCCGCCGTTCCGATAATGGTGGTGACGGCAAAGCCCTTGATCGCGCCGGAGCCCAGCGAGAACAGGATGATAGCGGCAAAGATGTGCGTGAGGTTGGAATCCGTAATGGTTGCGAACGCCATTTTAAAACCATGGTCGATAGCGGAGATGGCGGATTTTCCTTCGCGCAATTCTTCGCGGATGCGCTCATAAATCAACACGTTGGCATCCACAGACATACAAACGGTAAGCACAAGACCCGCGATACCGGGCATGGTCAGCGTCGCCTGCAAAATAGAGAGCGCGGCGAAAGTGATCGTAAGGTTGACCAGCATCCCGATGCAGGAAAACACGCCGAACAGCGAATAGCTACCGATCATCAGGACGAATACGAGAACAAGGCCGAGGAGCGCCGCCTTCTTGCCCGCTTCGATCGAGTCCGCGCCGAGCGACGGACCGACGGTGCGCTCTTCGATGATGTTCAAAGGCGCAGGCAGAGCGCCGGCGCGAAGCAGGATTGCCAGATCGTTGGCTTCTTTCACCGAGAAGCTTCCTGAAATCTGACCCGAACCGCCGCAGATCGGCTCGCGGATCACAGGCGCGGAAATGATGACGTTATCGAGAACAATGGCGAACAAACGGTTCACATTCTCGCGCGATAATTCGCAGAATTTCTTGGTGCCGATGGCGTTGAAGCGGAAGGAAACCGCAGATCCGCCATTCTGATCTTGCGCGAAAGCGGCATTGGTCAGCATATCGCCGGTCAGCATCGCCTGACGCTGAACCGCCAGCGTTTCGCCGGGACGCTCCTGCATCGGCAGGATCATATCCCCGCCTGTGGTTTTTATGGCGCTACTGGCCACATCCATGTTCACAAGGTGGAAAGACAGCTTCGCGGTTTTGCCGAGCAGTTCCTTCACGCGCGTCGGATCGCCCAGCCCCGGCAACTGTACAACGATGCGGTCATCCCCTTGGCGCTGAATAACAGGCTCGTTCGTTCCCGTCTCGTCGATCCGGCGGCGCACGATTTCAATGGATTGCGAAAGAACCTGATCCTTTACCTGCTTGATCGCGGCTTCGGAGAACGTCCCCTCCACCGTCGTGTCTGTGATTGTCACCGTCAATGTGTTGTCGAGCGCGCGGACAGCTTTGGCAATCTCCGCACCATCTGCCGCATCTTTCAAGGTCACGCGGATGCCGCCGCCCGGAATAACGGCCAGACGTTTGTACCCGATTTTCTTGTCGCGCAAGGAAGGACGCAAGGACGAGATCACATCGTCCGAGCGTTGTTTGATCACGGAGGCCAGATCGACCTGCAACAGGATGTGCGATCCGCCCTGAAGGTCGAGGCCCAGATTGACCGTTTTATGCGGAACGATCGACGGCAACGTACCCAGCTGCTCCAATTTTTCTTTTGGTAAAAGATTGGGCAGGCTGTAGAGGATCGACAGCAAAACGACGCCGATAATCAGGATGCGTTTCCACGTTGGAATCTGGACCATGGT
>QFQB01000113.1 GCA_003241475.1 Micavibrio aeruginosavorus | reverse complement strand
GCTCTCGCGCAGCCGCAGATCCAGCATGGAAAGATCGGGAATATCAACCTTATTCACCGGCCGCTTCCTTTCCCGATTTTTCTTCTTTTGAAGGACGCACCGGCCCAACCATATCTAGAATGCGATTGTAGCGTATGGCGCCGAACCACGTCCAGGGTTTGAGTATGTTCGCCGTTTCATCGACAGAGAAGAACAGGATTTGCGCTCTTCCTACGAGATTATCCGCTGGCACGTAACCAACCAAGTCAAGAACACGGCTATCTTGTGAATTATCACGGTTATCACCCATCATAAAATAGTGGCCTTCAGGCACAGTATAAACATCCGTGTTGTCCAATGCTTCGGAATCCGAAACTTCATAGATGCTGTGCATCACGCCGCCAGGCAACGTTTCGATATACTCCATCAGATTTTCGTTGCCGCCTTCGGGTGTCGGAAGGCGCTTCATGCCTACAGGCTCGCGGTCAATCATTTTGCCGTTGATGTGCAAGCGTCCATGAACCACCTGAATACGGTCGCCCGGCAATCCCACAAGACGCTTGATGTAATCAATCGATGGCCTTGTTGGCAGTTTGAAAACAATGACATCGCCGCGCTTCGGCTCATCTTCGAAAACGCGGCCCTTGAAATCGGCGATGCCGAAAGGAAACGAATATTTGCTGTAGCCGTAGGATGTCTTGCTTACGAACAGATAATCGCCGATCTGCAATGTGGGTAGCATGGAGCCGGATGGAATGTTGAACGGCTCGAAGAAGAATGTCCGGATAAAGAGCGCCAGCAAAATTGCCAGCATGGCTGTCTTGAAAAACTCGCCAGCGCCCTCTTCTTTTTCCGGCGTAGCTGTCTTAGTCGTCGTTTCGTTGATTTCGCTCACAGAGGTGTATCCTTTATATACGAGCTTTCTTTTAGACCTTCTGGCGGAAAAATACCAGATGCGGGCCTGAGTTTTCCTAATCCGTCTCAATGACCACATGGGCCTGCACCATGGGCGGCTCGTCGGTTAGGGTCAGATGGATGCTGGCTGTTTTTCCGGGCGGGGTCATGGAATCCAGCCGCGCCTTGGCACCGCCGGTCAGAATAAGCATGGGCCTGCCTGCGTAATCGTTGACCACCCCGATATCCTTCATAAAAACCCCATGCGAAAAGCCGGTTCCGAGCGCTTTGGACAGCGCTTCCTTGGCGGCGAAACGCTTAGCATAGGTGGCGACATGGGTCCCGGCGGCGCGGCGGCGCTCGGCCTTCGCGCGCTCGGCCTCCGTAAAGCAACGTTTGATAAAACGCTCGCCGTGACGGTCCAGAACCTTGCCCAGCCTGCGTATATCCAGAATATCCGCACCGATACCGATAATCATTCGGGTTGCCCCGTCACTTCGATGGCTTCTTGGTGCACAATGCGCTCTATGCGGGCGCGGCGCGCCAGTCTTGCACCTTTGACCATGTAATAGAACGGATAGTAAAACAGCGGGAAAGTCGCCAGACCCATCACATAACCACCAAGCAATGTAGGCATGAAATACTCCATGAAATTTGCCTTGAATGCTTCCCACGCCATATCGCCATGCAAGATAGCCCGAAGAAACTCACTGAATGAACCTGCCCCATCGTCCGGCGTGATGATGTCGGCATGCCCTGTTGCGACAAACAATGCCTTTCCCACATGATAAGAGATCAGCATCAAAGCCGGGGTTGTCCATGGATTGCCGAATGCGGAACCTAGAAAAGCGGCTACCCAGTTGGTCCTTGTGATCCAGCAAAAAACTGCACATTGCAAAAGATGGGTCCCGAATGTCGGCGTCCATGACACCAGACAACCAAAAGCAAATCCAGCGGCGATGGAATGTTCGCTTGCGGGGATGCGGATGGAACGATGCTTGTAATAATTAAAAAGCCTGCGCAATCCCATCTTTGGCCAGATCAGGTTTCTGGCGTTTTGCCAGAACGGAAGTTTTGTGCGGCGGCTGAAAAGCATACTGGTTATTGGTTATTGGTTATTGGTTATTGGTTATTGGAGGTTAGATATATAAGGCCATCGTCAGGAACTGGCAACCAATCTCCAACATCCAATTCCTAGCGGCCGCGGGCACGATCCACGCTGGCTATCTGCGGGGTGGCCCGCAAGGCCGCGATAATATTGCTTAAATGCCGCGTGTCATGGACATAAACATCCAAAAGCATGTCCCAGAAATCGAGCGTCCGGTTGACAATTTTCAGGTTCGTGATATTGCCACCGTTTTTGCCAATAACGGTTGTCAGCGCTGCCAAAGCGCCAGCCTCGTTGGTAATTGTGACATCAAGACGCCCCACATGCGCCTCAGGAGAATCCGGACCATCACCCCATGAAACATCGATCCAACGTTCTGGCGTATCCGCGAAGGTTTCCAAAGTCTCGCAATCAATGGTATGAATGGTCACGCCCTTGCCTGTAGTGACGATACCAACGATGCGGTCGCCGGGCAGCGGATGGCAGCAGCGCGCAAAATGCACGGCCATGCCCGGGATAAGGCCTTTGATCGGCATCGGTTTGCCGTCGGCGGGACGTTTGGCATAAGCGACTTTTTCCGGATCGTTTTGCAGATTTACTGCCGCCGTTTCAGTCTTGTGCGCAGGGAAAATCGTCTTGAATACGTCCTTGGCAACAAAATGGCCGGAGCCGATATTGGCGAAAATATCATCGACCTCATCGACGCGCATCTGTTGCACGATGCCGGCAACGGCCTTGTCCGTGTAGTCATAGCCTTCTTGCTGAAATATCTTCTTGAGCATCGCCTGCCCGAGCGTGATGTATTCCGTGCGTTGTTGCTGGCGGATATAGCGGCGGATATGCGAGCGCGCCTTGCCGGTGACGACAAAACGTTCCCACGTGGGCGACGGCGTTTGCGTTTTCGAGGTGATGATCTCCACCTGATCTCCATTGACCAGTTTGGTATTCAGCGGCGCGATACGGCCGTTTATTTTCGATCCCACGCATTTGTCGCCCACGCCCGAGTGCACGGCATAAGCGAAGTCAACAGGAGTTGCCCCGTTGGGGAGTTCAATCAAATCGCCTTTCGGCGAGAACACATAAACCTGATCCGCAAACAATTCGAGCTTCGTATTTTCAAGAAAATCCTCGGGTTTTTGCTCCTGCTCCATAATTTCGAGCAATTCGCGTAGCCAGCGGAATTTCTTCATATCTTTCAAATCTGCGCCGCTTGGCCCCTGTTTATAGGACCAGTGCGCGGCAACACCCATATCGGCCTCGTGGTGCATGTCGGCGGTTCTAATCTGGATTTCGATGCGCTGATTTTCAGGACCGATCACGGTTGTGTGAATGGAGCGGTAACCGTTGGGTTTGGGCGTAGAGATAAAATCTTTGAATCGTCCCGGCACAACCGGAAACTGGGAATGGATAATGCCGAGCGCATGATAGCATTCTTCAATACTGTTGGTGACAATACGAAATGCCATAATGTCCGAAAGCTGTTCAAACGCGACGTTCTTGCGTTGCATTTTTTTCCAGATCGAATAGCGCGTTTTCTCGCGACCCGTCACTTCAGCCTTGATGTTGGCATCCTTCATCAAGCTTTGTAGCTTTTCGATGATACGCTTGACGATATCATTGCCTTCTTTGCGCAAAAAGTTCTGGCGGGCGGCGATACTTTCTCGAGCTTCGGGGCTTAGGTAGGAAAACGCGAGATCTTCCAGCTCTTCCTTGACCTTGTGCATGCCGATCCGTTCGGCCAATGGTGCATAAATCTCCAGCGTTTCACGCGCGATACGGCGTTGCTTGTCTGGACGGTCAAATCCCCCCAAAGTGCGCATATTGTGCAAGCGGTCGGCCAGCTTGACCAGAAGCACGCGAATATCTTCGGACATGGCAAGAACGAGTTTGCGGAAATTCTCCGCCTGCTTGCCTTCGACCGTCTGGCTTTCAATTTTCGTGAGTTTGGAAACGCCATTGACCAGATCGGCCACTTCCTTGCCGAATTTGGCCGAGAGTTCCTTATAAGTGGCAGGCGTGTCCTCAAGCGTATCGTGAAGAATGGCCGTGATGATGGTTGCAGGGTCCATCTTCATATCGGCAAGAATGCCTGCTACCTCTAAAGGATGGGTATAATATGGTTCTCCGGAAGCGCGGGTCTGGCCTTCATGCATGGTTTTGGCGAATTGGGCCGCGTTTTCGATCGCTACGCCATCGAATTCGGGATTGTAGGCTTTCACCTGATTGAGGAGTTCTGTCGCCACCGCCATGACGTTGTGCAATCTTTCCTTAAAGGTTTGATTCTTCTTAAAAATCTATCACGATATGAAGCGAAAATCACGAAGATTTCATTAAGATAGAACCTGTGGGGCAACAAAAAAGGCCGGAAAAAACCGGCCTTTTATAATCATGAAAGTGCGTAAAACTACTCTTCGTCGCCCGCATCGCCGCCAGCCATATCTTCCAGACCCGGCTCAGCATCTTCATCCTCATCTTCATCATCGGCCATGTTGAAGGAGCCAGCGCCGCGTGCCATGGCTTTCCATTCTTCTTCGCCTTCCATGGAATCAACAACATCTTCGCCGTCATCGTCCATCGCGATGATGCGTTGCTTGCCGCGGATGATTTCTTCCTTCAATTCATCAATATTTACAGTCTCATCGGCTATTTCGCGAAGGGCTACAACCGGGTTTTTATCGTTGTCGCGATCCAGCGTCAGCGCGGCGCCGGAACCAATTTTGCGGGCGCGTTGCGCAGCAACCATGACCAATTCAAAGCGGTTCGGGATTTTTTCAATGCAGTCTTCAACGGTCACGCGGGCCATGGAAATTCCTTTTATTCGGGCTAAGTCAAAGGATGGTATAGGTAGTTTTTCCCTGCGTTGCAAGAATTTTGTGGCTGGCGGAACCTGCAGCTTTCTGAGGCGTTTGCCGTGAGCAGGGTCTGTGCTTATTCTTTGCACATGAGAGATAACTAATGTAATAATGAGGCAAATTGAGAGGGTGCATTCTGGGCCAATCCACAGAAAACACTTTACGGAAGAAAAACATTATGAAAAAGAATAACAGAGCTGGAACACTCCCGTTCTACGCTGAGGATAAGGTTGCCGTCTTTATTGATGGGTCAAATTTATATGCTGCGGCACGGAGTCTGGAGTTTGATATTGATTACCGCAAACTTCTCAACTGGAGCGCCTCTTGCGGGCGCTTGGTGCGAGCGTTCTATTACACGGCGCTGATTGAAGATACGGATTATTCCCCGATACGCCCCCTCGTCGATTGGCTAGACTACAACGGCTACACCATGGTCACGAAGCCTACCAAAGAGTTCGTCGACAGTCAGGGACGCCGCAAGATCAAAGGTAACATGGATATCGAACTCGCAATCGACGTTATGGAGATGGCGGACAATGTAGATCATATCATTCTCTTTTCCGGCGATGGCGACTTCCGCCGACTTCTCGAAGCTGTACAACGCAAAGGCGTGCGTGTTACGGTCGTAAGCACAATCCAGTCTAATCCCCCCATGGTGGCCGATGAGTTGCGTCGTCAGGCCGATTATTTTCTGGACTTGGAAGAATTGCGTGGTGAAATCGCGCGTGATGCCGCGAACGCACCCCGCTCCAACGCACCACATCATCACGAAGATGAAAAAGCCTTGTTCCAGTGAAACAAGGCTTTTGAAAAACGCATTTAGGAGAAGGTCACTCCGCCGCTTGCGCATAGCGAACAACGTTGTCCGCAGTATGTGTGGAGTTTTTGCTGTGTGCTTGTCCATCGCCACGAATTTCGACAAGGAAACCTGCGACCTGATCGCGCAACTCTACAGACAATTTGGAAAGCTCTCCTGCTGCTTCAAGAACAGTCTTTGAAGCTTCACCTGTTTGATAGGCATTGTCCTGTACGGTCACGATATTCATCGAAACCTGTTGTGTGCCCGTGGAAGCCTCTGCCACGTTGCGACCGATTTCACCTGTGGCAGCATTTTGTTCTTCAACAGCAGCCGTCACAGACGTTGTAGCCTCATCAATGTTTTTAACATTGCTAATAATTTTACCCATTGCCTGAACACTGCTGTTGGTTTGACCCACGAAGGTCGTTCAATAAAAGCTACGGGAAAAATGGACCCACGAAGGTC
>QFQB01000112.1 GCA_003241475.1 Micavibrio aeruginosavorus | reverse complement strand
TAGGACTTTCCGATCAGGACTTTTTTACCGCCGTCTTCGAACGGCATGCAGCGCGGCGTCAAGGCAAGTTCATCCATCATTTTTTCAAGCTCGGCGTTTTCCAGCAAAGATGAATCTACTTTGACGAAACCGATTTTGCCGGAAGCAAAGAAATCGCGCACGCCGGCAATATCCGAAACTTCGGAAATATGATCGTCGCGGAATTTCTTGGCGCGGTCGAACAAGGCCTTTTGGATATCATCCAGAACCCCTTGCGCAGACGACAGGAATTCATCAATCGTTACCGTCAGCTTGGAATCCTTGCCGATATCGCGGCGAACATGGGTGAGCTTGCCTTCGGCCATTTCACGTCCGCCGATTTCGACGCGCAAAGGCACGCCTTTTTTGACGCAACCCCACATCTTGTCGGGGGTACGAGCCTCGCTCGCATCGACCTTCGCGCGAATGCCGACGGCGCGAAGCTTCTTCTTCAAATCTTCGCAGTAATCAAGCAACGCCTGATCGCGCTCGTCTTTCATGACCGGAATGATCTGGATTTGCACGGGCGCGATTTTCGGCGGCATGATCATGCCGTCATCGTCGCCGTGAATCATAATCATCCCGCCGATCAAGCGCGTGGACATTCCCCACGATGTCGTCCATGCGTGATGTTCCGCACCGTCGCGGCCCTGAAATTTGATTTCGGACGATTTGGCGAAGTTCTGGCCGAGGTTGTGGGAGGTTGCAGCCTGAAGCGCCTTGCCGTCCTGCATCATCGCCTCCATCGCATAGGTCGCGATAGCGCCGGGGAAACGCTCGTCCGCCGTTTTCTCGCCGCGGAATACAGGCATCGCCAGATATTCTTCGGCGAAATCCGCATAAGCATCGAGCATCTTTCTGGCATCGGCTTCTGCGCCGTCGTAATCTTCGAACGCGTTGTGGCCTTCCTGCCAGAGAAATTCGGATGTGCGCAAGAACACCCGCGTGCGCTTTTCCCAACGCATAACGTTGCACCACTGGTTCAGCTTCAGCGGTAGATCGCGATAGGATTGAATCCATTTCGCCATGGAATCGCCGATGATGGTCTCCGATGTCGGACGCACGACATACGGCTCTTCCAGTTCGGCAGACGGCGCGGGAATAAGACCGCCGTTCGGGCCTTTTTCAAGACGGTGGTGCGTAACGACAGCGCATTCCTTGGCAAAGCCTTCGACATGGTCGGCTTCCTTGGCAATAAAGCTCAAGGGGATCAGCAAGGGAAAGTAGGCGTTTTCGACATCCAGATCCTTGATGATGGCATCGAAGTTTTTCTGAATATTTTCCCACAGCGCATAGCCGTAAGGTTTTATAACCATGCAACCGCGCGTAACGGAATTCTCCGCCATATCGGCGGCCTTGATGACGGCTTGATACCAGCCGGGAAAATCATCCTCGCGCGTCGGCGTTATCGCCGTCTGGGGCTTGTTGGATTTTTGCTGCTGCGGCTTGTTCATTCGTACCCTTCTTCCCGATAGTCTCCGCCCTCGATCAATTTACCTTGCTCCGGCTTTTTCTCCACTGGGGCAACTGGCGGGAGCTTCAGCTCCGGCGCAACCGGCGCGGCGGGTTTGACGGGGACGGCTTTCGGCGCATCTTTCTTGTTTGTAACCGGCGGATACTGTACGGGATCGGGGGCAATCTGTCCATCGGGGGCGGGCGCAGGTTTTCCTGCCGCCTGATCGCATAAAACATGGACCCGAGAGGTCAAATCCTGCCCGTTGTAGGTCACCTTTCCGCCCGGACCAATCTCGAGAAAACCAAGCGTTCCCTCCATCTGGAGGCCGTTAATACTCTGGTTTTGCAAACGCTGCGCCAAATCGACCGTCAGCGGCACGACGATCGTCTGCTGGTTCAGCCCCATCGGCGCCGCATTGATATCGGCAGGTACCACAGGCTTTCCATGCACATCGACGCCCGGTTGATAGGCGACATCGGAAGACGGCGCATGTTCTTTGAGCAAACGGCATTCGGGCGGAATATCCTGTGCGAACGCAGGCATGGAAAAAATCAGCAACGCGGCGGCAAGAACATGCTTCATTTGTTTGAGTCCTCCTGAGCCATATTGCGGGCAATATCGTAAAAATCGATCACATCCATTTTAATCAGAACATACACCAAAAGCCAGAGCGCGGCAGCTACGAAAATATTGATGAAAAACTTGCGCTTGATGTTCGGATTGGTCGGCGCGCTGGAGACGTTGCCCTCTTCCACATGCTCGGGCGCCTTATTGCCCCACGGCAAAACCGCAAAGAGCGACACCCAGTAAATCATCATATAAAGGATGAAACCAGTAAAGACGCTCATGGATCAAACCCGCACAAGATGAATGGTAGTTTTAGGCTTTATCTGCAGGCGGTGCTGGACAAAGCGGCGAAGGCCGATCCGCATTTCTTCGGCAACAAACTTGTCATCATAAAGCTCTTCGCGCGTCATATCGGCAAGAATATCTTCGATTTCTTCGATAATATCGTCCTCAAACTTTTCACCGTCCGGCGCATCGGGATCGACCAAGCCTACCGTCGAGATTTGCGGATCGGCAACAAGATCGCCTCGCGCATTCATAACAAGCGTGGCATGAACAGTACCGGAGAATTGAAGCTTACGGCGCTGGATGATTGCCTGATGGTCCGATTTCAAAATGCGCCCCGGCTCGACGGCCAGCAAGCCCGTTTCGACATGATCGACGACCTGCGGCGTGCCGGGATAAAGGCGGATCACCGCGCCGTTGTTCGGCACAATGGCCGTGGGAACCTGCAGATCGAGAGCAAGAGCGGCGTGCGCTTCGAGCATCGTGCGCTCGCCATGAACGGCAATCACAGCTTGAGGCTTCACCCATTGAAGCATTTGCGTAATTTCATCACGCGCCGGATGACCGGAGACATGAATGCAGTGCGGCGTTTCGCGGGGCGAAATAATCTTCACGCGCGAAGCGGCAAGATTGTTTTTGACCTCGATAATCTCGCGCTCGTTGCCCGGAATGGGACGGGCGGAAAAAACGACCGTATCGCCTTGCTTGAATTTCACTTCCTGATGCTCGCCGCGCGCGATGCGGGCCAGTTGCGCCCGCGCCTCGCCTTGCGATCCCGTCAACACCATGATGATTTTATCATCGGGCAGATAGCCGATGTCGTCTTCATCCACGAATTGCGGAACATCTTTCAGATATCCGCAATCGCGCGCCGCCGAGGTCATTGTGTGCAGGGAGCGGCCCAGAAGCGCGACCTGACGGCCGCTTTCCTTGGCGGCAAGACACACGGATTTCAACCGTCCGATGTTGGAGGCGAACATGGTTACGGCGATGCGGCCGCGGCATTCTTTGAACACAGCGGCAAGGCCTTTTTCAACATCGTATTCCGAACCGGAGACTCCATCAACTTCGGCATTCGTGGAATCGCCAACGTAGGCCAGAACGCCTTTTTTGCCGAAGTCCTGAAAAGGCTTCGGATCCGTGGGCGAACCGATGGTCGGCGCAGGATCCAAATTCCAGTCGCCGCTATGAACGATATTGCCTGCTTCCGTTTCAATAAGAAGCGCCGCCGTTTGCGGCACGGAATGCGTAACCGGCGCGAATGTCACGCCAAATGGCTTGAGTGAAATTTTTTCGCCCAGTTCAACTTCGATGATATCCGCATCACGGCAGGCGTTGTTCTCGCTCATCTTCTTGCGGAGAACCGCTGCCGTAAAAGGCGTTGCATAAACAGGGCAGCGAAGGCGCGGCCATAAATGAGAAACCGCGCCTATATGATCTTCATGCGCGTGCGTGATAATCATGCCTACGACTTCTTTCTTGCGGTCTTCCACGAACTTAGGATCGGGCAAGAGAATGTCGATGCCCGGAAATTTTTCGTCGGCAAATCCCAGACCGCAGTCAATCACCAGCCATTTGTTCTGGTAGCCGTAAACATTCAGATTGACGCCGAATTGTTCGGCCCCGCCAAGCGGAATGAAATAGAGTTCGTCCTTTTTAAAGTTCATAATTTATGTAGCCTTGGATTCTCGGCGGATATGATCGTAGATAGCGATCAAGCCTTTCATGGTCAGATCTTCGTCATAAAGATCAATAAATTTAGTGCCGTCGGCAAACAGCGGCGACAAACCGCCCGTTGCCACGACGTAAGGTTTCACACCCATTTCAGACGACAAGCGCGCAATCATGCCTTCGACCATGCTGATGACGCCCCAGTACATGCCCGATTGCATTGCATGAACGGTATCCTTGCCAATCACGGTTTCCGTTTTGCGAATAGCTATTTTCGGCAAAGCCGCCGCCGCTTGACGAAGCGCCGCCATGGACAAATTAACGCCCGGCGAAATCACACCGCCGCAATGATCGCCGTTTTCATCGATCACGTCATAGGTTGTGGAGGTTCCGAAATCGACGACGATCGCCGGATACTTGTAATAACGTTTGACGGCCATGGCATGGAGCAGACGGTCCGCGCCCATTTCTTCGGGCTTTTTGATGTTGATCTTGATGGGAAGCGGGATCGAATCCTGCCCCACCATGATCGGCGTCTGGCCGAAATGCTTTTCGCACAGACGCTGCAGGTTGAAATTCGCATCGGCAACAACGGAACTGACGATAGCTCCACTCACATCGGCAAAAGACATTTTTGCTTCAAGAAAAAGCGGATACAGCCATGACGCATACTCATCCGCCGTTCGTGCGCCGTCGGTTTTGCAACGCCACGAATGACGGATGGTTTTCCCGTCATAGAGCGCAAAGACGACGTTGGTATTTCCGGCTTCGATGGCCAACAGCATTTCAATTTACTCCAAAATGGACTTCACCTGCGGTGAATATCCGTTTTTGCCCGTCTATGGTCGCGATCAGCGCGCCGCTGTCGTCCACACCCTCAAACGTGCCTTCATAGCTCACTTCCGGCAGGCGGATTGTCATAGACTCCCCTACCCCATGGGCCTGTTTTAACCATGCTTCGCGCACTGGCGCAAACCCTTTGTCCTGCCAAGATATATAGCGCTCCAGCAGCTTTTGCAGATAAAGGTCCCTGAACGTGTTGACCGCAATACGTTCTTTCTTAATCCTATCAAGACCTTCCGCCCCTTCGGGCGGCGCAAAAATATTCACGCCCGTACCCACAATCAGGTAGTCAATTCGTCCGTGGCTATCCAATTTTGTCTCCAAAAGGATGCCCGATATTTTCTTGCCGCCGATCAGGATATCGTTGGGCCATTTGAGCTTTTTGCTAAAGGTCGGGTCCATCACCTCATCCATCGCATCAGACAGGGCGAGCGCCACGACAAATGCCATTTGCGCGGCCTTGTCGGCCTTGCAGGAGGGACGCAACAAAAGCGAAAGATAGAGATTTCCCATCGGCGAGGTCCAGACATTGCCATGACGCCCGCGCCCCGATGATTGTTGGAGAGCCTGAACTGCGAGGCCTTCGGGTTCGCCATTTTCAGCAAGCCCACGGACCACGTCTTGTGTGCTCGGCGTGGTGCCAAGCATCTGGACGCGCCAGAAATCCTTATCCGGCATGAAAGAAGACACTGACCGCATCCCGGCTTATTTCGACGATGGGGGACGGGCTGAAGATAAACACACAGATGAATACGACGCTGAGGGCAATAATGGCACGGCGCATGAAAGGCATACCTTCTTCGTAAGGCTCTACAGGCTCATCGAAGAACATCACCTTGATGATCCGCAGATAGTAATAAGCGGCAACAACAGACGTCAAAACACCGAAGACAGCCAAACCGTAAAGTCCAGCACCGACTGCCGCCTGAAACACCAATAGCTTGCTGAAAAAACCTGCCAGCGGCGGAATGCCGCTCATAGAAAACATCAACAGCGCCAGAGCATACGCCATGGCAGGCGATGTGCGCGACAACCCTGATAGATCAGATATCTGCTCAAGCGCATGCCCGTTGCGGCGCATGCACATAACGATGCCGAACGTCCCCGCCGTCATCACCATATAGATGGCCAAATAAACAAGAACGGACGCCAGACCTTCGGCTGTTCCCGCCGCAAGGCCCACAAGCACAAATCCCATGTTGCCGATAGAGGAATAAGCCAGAATGCGCTTGATGTTGTTTTGCATTAAAGCCGCAAAAGCGCCCACGGCCATAGACAATGCGGACAAGATCCAGATGAT
>QFQB01000111.1 GCA_003241475.1 Micavibrio aeruginosavorus | reverse complement strand
GATTCAGAATTCTTACAACAGCGATTCCTCCGTTAACCAGAAAGCCACGCCAACGGCACCGCAAATGTCATCCGACCCCAAGGGCGCAAAGAAAGCGCAAGGCGCATTCCGAACTATTTCAGAAGTGGCCGATGAACTGGATGTTCCGCAGCACGTGCTCCGTTTTTGGGAAACCAAGTTCAGCCAAGTAAAGCCGTTGAAGCGCGGCGGCGGTCGTCGTTATTATCGTCCTGAAGACGTAGCGCTCCTCAAGCATATCCATTTCCTTTTGTACACTGAAGGCTACACGATCAAGGGCGTTCAAAAGCTCTTGAAAGGTCAGGGCAAGAACCAGATTGCGGCTCAAGCCATGGCCGCCGAAGAAGCGGTTGCCACGCCTGCTGTTGAACAAAAAGTAGTTGCGGAGACACCCCGTGCGCAGGTTGAAGGCAAAATCACCTTCGACAAGCCTGCCAAGGTTTACAATCTGTCAGACCGTCAGCGCTCGGCGCTTGAGGAAATGCTGGACGAGTTGAAGGAACTTCGTGCCATGCTACCCCAGCAAGCGTAACTCTTCAGGCTGATTTCGACTTAAAAGCCCCTCAAGCGGGGCTTTTTTCATGGCAATAAGGTTTGACCTTTCTCCGGAAAAAGGCTATTTCCTTCCTCCAGTCGGGGTGTGGCGCAGCCTGGTAGCGCACTTGCATGGGGTGCAAGGGGTCGCAAGTTCAAATCTTGTCACCCCGACCAATTTTTCCTGAGTCTTACCAGTGACTTAGGGTCTGTATCAGAATAACTCCAAAATCATCAAAACAGCCTATCCACACTCTATCCACAGTGAGGCTAAGGATGGCTGCGATACGGAAGCTTCGGAACGGTAAATTTGAAGCACAGATACGGCGTAAGGGCTTTGTCCCTGTCAGCCGGACATTTCACAAGAGAACGGATGCCGAGCAATGGGCAAGGCATATGGAGACGAAAGCCGACAGGGGCGATTTGCCGACCCCTGTAAAGGTTCTGGACGGTTACAGGCTCAAGGACATAGTGGAACGCTACCGCGACGAGATAACCGTCAGGAAGCGTAGCGCGGATACAGAGACGTATTTGCTCAATGCCTTCTTGCGCCAGCCCATAGCCAAGCTGACCCTAGCCCAGATCACGGCCTCTCATTTCGTGACGTACCGGGACAAACGGTTAAAGCAGGTCAAGCCTGGGACGGTGAACCGCGAACTTAGCATTATCAAACATGCCTTCGATGTGGCTGAACGGGACTGGGATATACCGATCCGGCAGAACCCATTAGGCAAGGTCAAGAAACTCAAAGTGAACAATGCCCGAAGCCGGAGACTGACAGGCGAAGAATATCAGGCTTTGATGGAGGCTATGGAGACAAGTCGTAACGATCTTATCAAGCCGCTTATGAACTTTGCAATTGAAACGGGTATGAGACGAGGGGAGATATTACGCCTTCGATGGGCGGATATTGATTACGACAGCAGGACTCTGTTTATTCCGATCACGAAGAACGGGCATAGCCGGACAATTCCGCTGACCGTGAACGCCGTGGAGATATTGAAGGAGTTACAGCAGGAAGACGAGGCGGATAAATACAGGCCGTTTCCTCTGTCCGATAATGCCGCAAAGCTGGCATGGCAGAGGTTGCTAAAGCGATCCGGTATTGAAGACCTGCATTTCCATGACTTCCGCCATGAAGCAATCAGCCGTTTTTTTGAACGTGGTCTGTCCGTTCCGGAAGTGGCGTTAATCTCAGGCCATAGGGACTTTCGTATGCTGTTCCGTTATACGCACCTTAAGGCAGAGGCTGTTGCCAGTAAATTGTCGTAATAAGGGACGATGCTTGCCTGTATGCAACTATTATTTTATTGCTTTTCAGTCAGTAAATCGCTATATTCTACGTAACCTGAAAATGGTGATGATCGCAGATTTGCAAGAACATTCTTCCTGCAAATCGCATGCTTGATCCGATGGTCGTTTGACCAACGTGAGAAGCATGAAACGTGATAGTTATGTGAAACATTGAGCGATAAATTCCTTAATGAGCATTATAACACAATTCATGCAAGACGATACGCGGCGTTATAATCGCGTGTCACGGCTAGCTGAAGCGGAGGAGCCAGTGGCTCCGCAGAGGTAAAGTTCAACGGACGGGGTAAGAGTAGGTCAGCATGCCGAAACAATCCGGCCACCAGAATTACTGGGTTTTGGTTAAGTTAAGGGAGGACCATATGGACATGCCGTTGTCCGGTCCTCCCTTAGTGCATGTAGAGGCCACCATATGAGCAAGCCCCGTAAAAAGAAAAAACATCCGTGGTATTCGAAGAAGGGTTATCTCCATTTCGATTACGCCTTAACGCTGGCAGAGGCTACACGGTATGTTAAAGACCCTGCAAACATAGCCAAACATAAATTCTCACCGTTCATTCACTACATCAAAGTAGGAAGAAAAATTCAGCGCGATCTTGCTGCTGAAAAGCTTTGGAAGCAAAACGGAAAGCCTCAAAATGCAAAGCCGAAGCTGCGCGTCAAATCAAAGCCGCGTAACATTTTCTATGCGTCACACATAGATGGCTACATATACAGCTATTACACGGCGCAGCTACTTGAAAGCTATACGAAGGCTTTGGAGGTCCGAGGTCTGCAACAAAGCGTTTTGGCTTATCGTTCTGTTTCACGTAACGGTAAGAGGTGCTCTAATATCCAATTTGCACGCGATGCTTTTGCATTTCTGCAAACGATAGGTAAAGCAAATGTCTCTTGTTTTGACCTCAGCAAATTTTTTGATCGCCTTGATGCTGGTGTGCTGAAGGCCAATTGGGCAGCTATTTTAGGTTCGCAGACGCTTCCAGCCGATCATGAAACACTATACAGGCAGCTTACAAATTTTACCTATGTTGAAGAGGACGATTTGATCGCTGAGTTCAACGATAACTTTGCTGACAATCCGCGCTTGCATAAGTTGGACCCCGCCAGCGGTGGAAGTCGCCGTAACCGTATTTGCGATTACAAACAATTGCGTGCCTTACATGAAGACTTAAAATCCAAAGGTGGGCGGCTTATACATCCTAAAGGCCAGCTCGATATTACCGGCATTGCACAGGGGTCATCAATTGCGGGACTTCTTTCAAACATATTCATGTTAGAGTTCGATGTGGCTATGAAAGCCGTAATGGATAAGCTGGGCGGGTTATATCTACGCTATTCTGATGACATATTTCTTGCATACCCCGAACTTTCCCATCAGGAAATGCGCATCATCGTGGGTGACGTGTTAAGAACGTGTTGCGGAACTAGTGTCGCAATAAACGATACCAAAACGGAAAATGCGATCGTTCAGACGCATGATGGGAAGTTGGTTGTTTTGAAAGAGGATGGAAAAACACCCGCACGCATTCAGTATCTGGGTTTTCACCTTTCCTCTAATGGTGTTCATATTCGTAACAGCAGCCTATCTAAAGATCGCGGTAAAACCGTGCAGGCAATTGCTCAAGCGCACCGTCGTAAAGATCACGGCAAAATAGACACGCGTTCCATCTATAAGACAAAGTCACATAGGCAAGCTACTACATGGAACCCCAAGGAAGAAAAAGGCTTCATGAACTATGCGCTGCGTGTTGCTGATGCATTTGAAAAGCCTCAAAGCTTAGATGCGCAAATTAAGAAAACGGACAAATTCATTCGCCGGGCGGTCAAAAGACGACGCGAACGGATCGCCCGTGAAAACGCCAATTCTTCGAATTAACCGTTGACTGCTTAAAAACCTTCTTTTAGCGTCTCCGTTGAAGCTTTTGCTTTAGGGGCCTAGTAACCCCTCTTGTGCGGCCAATACAGCATCGGGCCGATACCAATGATGCTGCTTTCTCGACTTGGGTCGGGGAGCAGCGAAATACAACAACGCCTAGCGTGAATACGCTGGCCGTTCACAAGACGGTTACTACTCCCCGGTCATCAGAGCAATCTGATGGCCGTTTTATTTCAGTCAATCGGGAGAAAATAGATTATGAGTGATAATATACAGGTTGCAAAAAGAAAGAAGCTTTTCGGGGTAAGTCATCCGTTAAGAAAAGCGATAATTTGCGTTGTCTTCGTTGTTCTGACCGGAGGCATTGGGTTGCTTTTTATCCTTATGGGAATGTTAGGGGACCGCTGGATCACAAAAAGTAAGTCGGCAAGGTAAGGTATGCTGTTTGTCGCATCCTTCCTTCTCGGCATGGCTTTTGCCTCGGCTGGGCTGATTGCCAAAGAGATTAATTCCAGTATTGGAGCGCAGATCGCAAATTTGCGGGTGCATACATATCTAACTCGTTTGGGTGTTCTATCGAACCTGATCTTGCCTCTGCTGGCATTGGGAGCGGCATTTGCTGTCCGTGGGGTTGAGGGCGGAGGATTGGCTGTGCTGGGATTGGTCGCCGGAGCTATCTTTTTAGGCGTCCTTCGCCTTCCGTATCCGTTTAGGCTTATAATCGCCGTGGCTGGAGTGCCGCTGATGGGCATTATCTTCTTGGTTTTACTGGCTTTATAAAGTTCTTAAAGGTGGGCCGAGGGTGTATAGGGTCTAAAATTTGTACCAAAATTCTAAATACATAGTATAAATAGTTATAACGAATATATGCGGGCGTAGAATGTCAAAAGAACCTCTTTCAGAATACAAACAAAACGCAAAAATCATAGAAGAAATTGAAGCGCGGCTAGCAGCGGTAGAAAAGGCCGAATGGGAAAAAATTAAAAACGACCATAAGGGTGCTGTCGACAATCTCAGATTAAAAACAAACAGATATTGTTATCCAAAAAAGCCTGATGGTTTCGGCAATGTTATTCCTGCTATCGCAGAGCGTTTAACTTGGCGAGGTTATCCGAGTAAAACGCAATCAGAGATTACCGAAGAAGTACGGGCATTGTTTCCTAAGTTTAAGATCCCGCTCAATATATGGCAGAAGAGGTTAAATCGCTGGGAGATGAAAGCGGTTAAGACCAAGATCGATGGTAATATGACTGTTCCCGTGAGGTTGGATAAGTGTGAAACGCTTTCAGACATTAAGACAGTTCTAAAAGCGCATGCCAACATAGAGCATGCATCATTTTCCTTTAAGGCTAGAATTTCCTTGGACAAGAAAAATTTGGTAGCTGGAAATAAAACTTACCCAATTAGTATGAGAAAGTCTGGAAGATATAAATATCCATCCATACGTATTACAACAGCCCAAGGAAAACGTGTTTGGTTGAGATTGGATGCAATGATACAGCTTTTTATAAAGTAAGTAATGCTACTTAAATTAGATGCTATCCTTGCCATGTGTGGGAAGATAAATTGAAATAAAAAGAATTAAATCTTGCAATTTTTTATAAATGATTAAGAGGCGCAATGAAAATTAAAGCCATAAATGCAAAAGATGTTATGCCCGTGAAGGTCTTCGAAGTATCCAACTTGACAGACATAGTCGTTATTGCTGGTGCTAATGGAGTGGGGAAAACAAGATTAATTAATGCTGTAATCAACAAGCTTCGAGGTGGCGCAGAAAATATCTCTTTTATAATAGAAGCAACAATTGATGAGGAGCGGAAAGATTGGGGGAAGAGCGTTTTAGATACTTCTCATATCGAAGATCAGCGTAAATTACTGCTTACATTACAGAAGAAAAGATATAGGTCAAATTTAAAGAGTACGGTTATATTATTTGAGAGCAACCGAGGTTTTGATAAAATTAAGCCACTTGCTTTTGCGTTTTCCTTTAATGATCCATATCAGGAGGAGACAGCTTGGGATTTGCCTTTTTCTACGTATACAGCCAGAAGACAAGATACGTTTCATTCCATATTGAAGAAAGTGCAAGGGCAAAACAATCAAATTGCAGATAAGGCTAAAGAACTCATGGTGTCGGGCGAGGCCACTATGGATCTTGATTTTCCTGATCCGTTGGAGCCCTTTAAAAAAGCTTTTAGCAGTTTATTATCTCCCAAGAAATTGATCGAAGCTGACCTTCAGAAGCAAACATTGTTTTTTGAACACGAGGGGCAAAAGCTACCGTTAGAGGCATTAAGCTCAGGGGAAAGAGAGGTTGTTAATATCACCTTTGACTTAATCTTAAGAAACCCAAGTGACGCTGTTATTGTTTTTGATGAGCCGGAAGTTCACTTGCATCCTGAATTAGTCCAAAAGCTTGTCCAAACTCTTGCGACAATAGGTGAAAGAAACCAATTTATCTTTTGTACCCAT